>JAYVJS010000021.1:0-17466 GCA_043769075.1 Gemmatimonadota bacterium
GTATCGCTTGAATCCTTCCCCAAAATCATGTTCACGGACCAACCCGCTCTGAACCAGGGCTTCGACCGTTCGGTAAAGCGTGGCCAGTCCGACGTGGGCGCCCCGTTCAACCAAACGCCGCCGGAGGACTTCGACCGACGGGTGATCCGGGCTCTCGAGCAACACCTCCGCCACGAGCACTCGTTGCTTGGTGATCGGGAGACGGCGGTCCCGAAGATAGCGTCGGAACCGATCGACCAGGGGGCCGGCTTCAACCGGCGTCGGCACTGATTTCTGCTCCCTTGGGGAACCACTGTTCGGCCGCAATCGACGTTGGCGGCTCCTCGTCTTCCGACCGCTTCGGGACCAACGCCAGCAACTCCGCCAGCGCTTCGAGCGGCCCACTCCCGACCTCGCCGATTTCCGTTTCGAACTGGCCCCGGGCCTTGCCCTTCACGGTGAGCACGAAACTCGCCGTGTAGATTCGGCGACGGTCGCCAAGAACCCTGGAGAGGATCGCAGTTCCGAAATCGCGAGCGTTGTAGCGGATGGTCTTGAAGACCCAGACGCCGTCGATTTCGGCTACGGGCAACACCTGGCCGACCGCCTCAGCGAGGCGAGTCCAGCCCTCGCCGACGCCGGGCCCGGAGGGAGTCAAGGTAAGTGGCGACATTTCTCCACATAGAACCGAAAGACATGCATGAAATCCTGGGCATTCGTCACCACGCCGTACGCCTGGTGGGTGCCCCGGTCTTTGAGCTTCGTCACCACGAACTCGGTCTGGTCAACACAAATCGTCAGCAGTGGTTCCGGCGCTCCCCGATGGGCGTGAAACGCCGGGAGCATGTTGCCGACCGCGATGGCATGGAGCGCGGTTGCGATGAAGACGGCACCGGTCGACAGGACCGTGTGCTCCCGCATCGCATCTTGGGCCTTCGTCGAGTCGGTGATCACCCCGGGGAGCGGTCCGTCGTCACGAATCGATCCGGCCAGCACAAACGGAACGCCCCGGGTCACCAAGGCATGCATGATCCCATTGGTAACGATCCCCTGCTCCACCGCGCCGGCGATCGAACCGGCGGCCCGAATCCGGTTGATCGCTCGCATGTGGAGCCCGTGCCCGCTGGCGGCAGCCCCGCCGGTGCGGGTCATCCCAAGCGTCGTCCCGAAAATGGCCGCCTCAATATCGTGGACGGCGACAGCATTCCCGATCAATACGGCGCTGACATAGCCGTTGACGATGAACCACTCGAAATCAGCCCGGGCCCGCGAGTGGACCAGCGCCGGCCCAACCACCCACACCAAGTAGCCGCCCCGGCGGCGCTCACTCTCGAACCGCTCGGCGAGTTCTTCGTAGTTAACCGGCCGTTCCCGGCTCACCTCGGTCGACATAAATCGGAATTCGTTGGCGCTCGCCACCGTCCCAAGAAAGCCCTCACCGTGAACCACGATCCCTTCAGTCCCGTCTTCGGCCAGCCCGACCGCCACTAACTCACCTCGAGCCACCTTCCGGGGTTCGACGGTCTCGAGCACCGCCCCCCGCCGGACAATCACGCCGTCCATTCGGGGCCGGCTCGGCATCAGCCAGTTCAAATCGACCCTGACGTACGTCGGCAAATTCGAGGTCGTGAAGAAGTCCTCCGGCATGACACCATCCGCCGGCGCCGGTACGAAGCTGGCTGAAGGGGCCCCGGCGAACGGGGGCCCCGCAAAATCAGGCGGGAAACCGGGCATAGTTAGAAGGGAAACTAGGCCCCCCCCCGACCGAGTATCAAGCAGGCTATCCTTCAGACATGTTTGCGTTTATGACAATCCTGGTCGGCGCCGGCCTGGTAGCCACCTCGAGTCAGACCCCGCCCCAGGACACCGCCCGGCTGGTCCGACTCAATCCGCTCGAGGTTCGAGTCACCCGAGGAACCGAGACCCGGAAAAAGGCCCCGTTGGCTCTGGGCGTGGTCGACAGCGGTGCCTTTCGAGGCGCCCAGCTCCAGAACGGTCTCGACGAAACCCTCGGCCGACTGCCGGGCCTCTATGTGGCCAATCGCTTTAATCCCTCGCTCGACCAGCGGCTTGCCATTCGGGGGGCGGGCGCCCGCGGCAATTTCGGGGTCCGGGGTGTCAAGATCCTCCTCGACGGGATTCCCCAAACCCTGCCCGACGGCCAGAGCCAGCTCACCAATCTCGATTTCGGCACCGTCGATCGGGCCGAGGTCTTGATCGGAGCAGCGTCGGCACTCTACGGGAATGCAGCCGGTGGGGTGGTGGCGTTCAGTTCCGCCCTGCCGACCGAGCCCGCGACGGCCCGGATCAGGACCCTGGTCGGACGGTTCGGAACCAGTCGGCTCTCCGGGCAGGTCGCGGGGACAGCTGGCCTCTGGAGCGGTAGCCTGGGCTTGAGCCGTTACCAGTCACAAGGTGCCCGCCAACAAAGTCAGACCCTCGCGACCCAGCTCACGGTCGGCGTGAATCGGATCGTGTCCGATCGGTGGTTGGTCAAGGGTCGTTACTATTTCGCCGACGTCCCCGAGGCCGCCAATGCCGGCGCTCTGACCCTCGCCGAACTGGCAGCCAATCGGGACAGCGCGGCGGGGAACAACATCCTCCGTGGCGCGGACAAAGCCGTACGCCAACACCAGGCCGGCCTCACCGTCTCGTACGCCGATGGCCGGGGCACATCATTCGACGCCACGGTGTTCGGCCTGGTACGCGACTTGGCCAACCCTCTGGCGACCGCCCCTCCCGGCCCGACCGGCCCGGCGATCGGCACTTTTAGCGCGATCGACCGGAAGGCCGGAGGGGCCCGCTTCGCGTTGCAGCGCCGCCTGAAGGATTGGGCCCGGCTCTCTGGAGGCGTGGACTTCCAAACCATGCGCGACGATCGGCTCAACCAACGGGCCCGGGGCGGGGTGTCGACCGACACCACCGTCGGCGATCAACGGGAAACCGTGACCGAGATCGGACCGTTCCTGAGTCTCCATCTCGAGCCGACCGACCGACTAACCGTCACCGCAACGACCCGGTACGACCGGATCCATTTTCGGGTCATGGATCGGTTCCTCGCGGACGGCGTCGATCAAAGCGGCTCAGCGACGATGGCCAACGGCAGCGGGAGTCTTGGCACCAGCTACACGATCGGTCGTACCGCCACGGTCTACGGATCGGTGGCCACAGCCTTCGAGACTCCAACGACCACTGAACTGGTCAATCAAGCAAACGGCACGATCGGCTTCAACCAGGATTTGGGCCCCCAGCGGACGATCTCTACCGAAGTCGGTTTCCGGACCGATGGCGCCATCGCCGTGACAGCGGCGATCTATCGTTCCTCGATCCGCGAGGCGCTGGTCCAGGCCCGGGAGCGCGATGGCCGCGCCTTTTTCGAGAACGCCGCTCGCCTCGTCATCCGGGGAGTAGAGGCCGGGGTGACGGGGCGCTTTGCGAAGGGCCTGTCGTACTCGGTCGCGTATACCCACACCGACGCGATCTTTGGCCGGTACGTGCTCAGAAACGGCACCGCGATCGACACCCTCGATGGCCGCCAGGTTCCCGGGATTCCCCGCCACATCGTCCGGGCCATCGGCACCGCCGCCATCGGCCCCGTCACGGCCGAGTGGGATCAGCAGATCGTTTCCAAGTTCTTTGCCGACGACCGCAACACCCTCTTGGTCGAGGGCTGGAAGGCGGGTGTCTCGTCAATCCGGATTCGAACCCGGTTGCCCATCGGGTGGGCCGGTACTCGGTCGACCTTGATGCCGTTCGTCGCAGTCAACAATCTCTTCGACCGGCGATACGTGGCCGCCGCAACGGTAAATGGGTTCGGTGGGCGGGTATTCGAACCGGCCCCTGGCCGCTGGGCCTACCTGGGCGTCGACCTCAGCGTCGGAGCGGGCCGACACCGGCGCTAGAGCAGGCTGACGGGATCGCGATCGATCGCCAATCGAACGTCCCGGCCGGCCTCGAGCCGGGTGGCGGCATAGCGTACGACTCTGCCTAACGCCTCCGGCGGGCCCTTGATCAGAAAGTGCCACCGGAAGCGATCTTTGATCTTCTCGATCGGGCACGGAGCCGGCCCCAGCACGGTCGCGGGAATTGCGTGCCGGTCCACCAGCGCAACGGCCCAGGCTGTGGCCTTCGCCGCTTCCCTCGAGACGGCGGCTTCCTCGACCCCCGAGAGCACGACATTCACCAACGACAGCTCGGGCGGGTAGAGCGGATCCTTTCGCGCCGCCCCCTCGGCCGCCCAAAAGCCCTCGGTATCGTGTCGAGCCGCCAGCCGAAGCGCCGGATGCTCCGGGCTTTGGGTCTGTACAATCACCCGACCGCCTTTGGGCCCGCGGCCGGCGCGGCCCGCCACCTGGGTGATCAATTGGAAGGTCCGTTCAGCCGACCGGAAGTCCGGAAGATGAAGGCCGGTGTCGGCGTCGATGACACCCACCAGCGTAACATTCGGAAAGTCGATGCCCTTGGCGACCATTTGAGTGCCGATCAGAATGTCGACTTCGCCTTTGCCGACCCGCTCGAGGATCCGGTGATGGGACCACTTGGTGCCGGTCGTATCAAGGTCCATCCTCGCAATACGCGCCCCCGGTACCCGCTCCGCGACCACCTGTTCGACCTGCTGGGTCCCGATCCCGCGGGCCCGCGACACTGGCTCACCGCAGGTCTCGCAGTGGGAATCGGGCGACGATGAGAACCCACAGTAGTGACATTTGAGCGACGCCGGCGACCGGTGCACCGTCAACGAGATACTGCAGTGCGGACACATCTTGACCTCACCGCAGGCCGAACACTGAAGAAAGGCGGCGTATCCCCGCCGGTTGAGCAGCAACAACGCCTGCTCGCCCCGCGCCACAGTCTGGCGGAGGCCGGCATCGAGCACTTCGCTCCACGGAACGCTCCCGATCTCTCGCACCCGCGGCGCCGTCTTCATGTCGATCAACTCGACTGGCGGCAAGGGCCGCGACCCGACCCGGTCGGGCAATCGAATCAGGGTGAGCCGGGTCCCGACATCGGCGGCACTCTCGAGACTCGGCGTGGCACTCCCCAGGATCAGCTTCGCGCCCTCGAGCCGGCACCGGACCCGGGCCACGTCCCGGGCGTGATACCGGGGCGCCTCGCCGTTCTTGTAGGTGGCCTCGTGCTCTTCGTCAACCACCACAAAACTGAGGGGAGAGATGGGGGCAAACACGGCCGAGCGAGGTCCCACGGCCACCAACCGCTCGCCCCGGCGCAACGCCCGCCAGGCATCAGCCCGCTCCCCATCGGACAAGGCGCTATGGAGAACCGCGACCTTGTCCCCAAACACCCCCCGGACCCTGGCAACCGTTTGGGGGGTAAGCCCGATTTCCGGCACCAGCACGATCGCCCCCCGCCCCGACTCGACCGCCCGACGAATCGCCTCGAGATACACCAGCGTCTTGCCGCTACCCGTGACCCCGAACACTAAGGCGCCCTGGCCCGGGGCAACCGCCTCAATCGCGGCCACCGCCAACCGCTGCGGCTCGGTCAGATCCGGCGGTGGAACCGAAACCTCGTGATCGGCGAACGGATCGCGATACCGCTCGAGTTCGACGACCCGGGCCAATCCAGCGTCGACCAGGCCGTTAATCACGCTGCCACTGGCCTTGAGCCGATCGCGAATCTGGTCGAAGCCGAGGCGCCCCTCCGCCTGCTCCAGGGCTTCGTACAACGCGCGCTGCTTCGGCCTCCGCCCAAACCGTTCGTCACGCTCAAGCAAATTGAGGCGGACCGCCAACTCCAGGACCCGCGTCGTTGCTCGGTTGCGCTCGGTGGCGGCGGGCTCCACGTCGACGGTGATGGCGTCGACCCGCTGGAGGCGGTCCACCACTGACCACAGGGGTTTCTTGAGCGCCCGCGCCGCCATCTGGATTGAGGCCCGGCCCCCGCGACGTTCCAGCCATTGGACCAGTTCACCGGCGGTTCCACCGCCGATCCTGGTGCCGGCTTTGACCGAGAGGAACAACTCCGACTCGCCCCAGAGCGGGCCGGGAAGCATGGCTTTGAGCGTGAGGCCTAACGGTGCCCCGTAGTAGCCCGACACCCACTCGGCGGTCTTGAGCAACGGACCGGGTAGCGCGGGCTCGAGGTCCGGCGCGACCAGGACGGCCTTGGCCGCGACCGCCGGCGGCGACTCGTCGACCGCGACGACTATCCCGACCATTTCGCGACGGCGCACCGGGACCACCACCCGAGCTCCCGGCACGATCCGATCGGCGAGCGGGTCCGGAATGGCATAGGTGTAGGGCGTTGCCAAGGGAAGCGGCAACGCAACGTGAGCGAATCGGGGCGACGACATTGCGGGAATGTAGTCGGGCGGTCCCGGCCGCCCCGGAACGGATCTAGGGTCGGACCGAGACCCCGAGTCCGGGGCGGTCGGGCAGTTGAATCTGCCCGTTGGTGATCGTGGCACCGACATACGGGTCGCTGGCCAACAACGCGGCGCCATCGAGATCGGCGATGTCCACGAGCGGCGTAAACTGGGCCGCGGCGGTGATCCCAATCGAACTCTCAATCATGCAACCGACCATGACCATCAGATGATGGGCCCGGGCAATCGCGATCATCCGCACCGCCTCCCGAAGACTGCCGGTCTTGGCCAGTTTGATATTGATGCCGTCGACCAGCCCAACCAGCCGCGGGATGTCCGCCGCCACCAGGCAGCTCTCGTCGACGATCACCGGAATCCGCGATGCCCGGGCCACCGCCGCCAGGCCATCGAGATCCTGAGCGACCAACGGCTGTTCGAGGACAGTGACACCAAACTCCTCCAAGACCGGAAGCATCCGAATGGCCTGTTTTCTGGTCCAGCCACAATTCGCATCCACCCGAAGCTCTCGGTCGGTCACCTCACGAATGGCCTGGAGGATCTCGAGATCGTTGTCGAGGCCCAGCTTGATCTTGAGAATCGGGTACTGAGCCGCTTCGATCACCTTTTTCTTGATCATGTCGGGCGTGTCGATCCCAATGGTGAAGGTCGACAGGGGCGCTTTGGCGGCGTCGAGACCCCATAGCTTCCAGATCGGGACGCCGAGCCGCTTCCCAACCAAGTCATGGAGCGCGGTGGACAAGGCCGCCCGGGCGGCGTTGTTCCCAATCATTGCTCGCTCAAGGCCCCGCTCCGCGTCCTCGAGGTGAAAGGCGTTTGCGGGCATGACGGTGGCGTAGTGGTCGAGGGCGGCCAGCACCGTCTCGCAGGTCTCGCCGTAGAACTTCTGCGGCGTCGCCTCACCCCAGCCTTCGACGCCGTCGTGATCGATGACCTTCACCAAGACGGTACGGTAACTGTCGAAGCTCCCCCGGGCGATCTTGAAAGGATACTTGGTTTTGAGCGTGAGGATCTCGGCTTCAATCCGGAGACGATTCGACACTGGAACCTCGGCGACAATGTTTTGTATACAAATTAGACTTCAGAAAATAGTGCGACCGGTCGCCCGATCCAAGGCCACTACCCCAGGGCAGCGACCACCGCGGCAACGCCCGCCGCCAACCGGGCCGGAGCATACCCGCCCTCCAACGTCATCGCGAGCGGGGTCGCTGGAAACCGGGTCCGGAGCCGCTCCGTCCAATCGGCGTAGTGCTCCGGCTCCAGCGTGAAGCCACCGAGGGGATCGCCGAACATCGAATCAAACCCTGCCGAGACCAACACGACGTCTGGGGACCAGCCATCGGTAGCGGTGAGAACGCCTGACCAGAGCGTTTCAACGTACCGATCCGGCGGCAACCCGGCCCGCATTGGCCGGTTGAACACGTTACCGACGCCGCGCTCCCCCGCCGCGCCGCTGAAAGGCCAATGGGGCCACTGGTGCACGGAAAGGAACCGAATCGACGAGTCAGCCTCGACCAGCGCCTGAGTCCCGTTGCCGTGATGGACGTCCCAGTCGACGATCAAGACCCGACTTGCCCCCCGGGCCTGGGCCTCCCGCGCCGCGATCACGACGTTGGCCAGCAGACAAAACCCCATCGCTGAGGCCGCGAGGGCGTGATGCCCTGGCGGGCGGCCGACCGCAAACGCCGGAGCCCCTCCGAGCGCCGAATCGACCGCCGCAAGTGCCGCTCCTGCCGCACCGAGGGCCGCGTCCCAACTTCGCTCATTCATGATGGTGTCAGGATCGAGCGGCCCGCCCCCGGCTCCGGCCATCGATGCCAGGCGGTCGAGATACTCCCGCGGATGAACCCGAAGCAACGAATCCAGCGAGGCCGGGCCCACCTCGCGAAGCCCCGCTGGTCGGTCGGTTCGAATTCGCTCAACAACGGCCCGAAATCGCGCCGGTGATTCCGGATGTCCGGGCCCGGCCACGTGCTCCGCGCAAACCGGCGCGAAGAAAACCACCCCTCCCCTCACCTCGCCGACCACCGAGTGCCGAGCTCTACCGGACCGGGGTTCGGGCCCGGGCCAGAACGATCAAACCGGCGTTCGCGACCACCCCGGCGCCACTCAACGTCTGGTCACCCTCGGCCAGCTCCGCCCCGCGGAATTTGACCAGGTACCCATCCGCCGGCTTTCGAACTCGGGCGGCCGCCAAAGCCTGGACCTTGAGTTCGCTGACTAAGGCCGTCGTCGGGACGTCAAAACGGACGTCGTCCCAGGTATCGAGGACCATGACTCGGACCGGAATCGGGTTCATTGGTCCGCCGTCGGCAGCGTGAAGAGGAACCGGCTGACAGCCTGGTCGAACAACAGGGTGGAGGCCCGGACTCGTTGGCCGTCGGCATTGGAGAAGACCGCGATCGCAATCTCCTCTCCGCCCTGGCCGCGGAGTGTCAGGAATCCCTGACCCTCCTTCTCAGGATAGGCGGCGTTATTAGGGACCCGGTCCGCAAAAAAAGCCTTGGCCCTGGTGATCACGTCGCCCGGGGACAACGTCGTGGTGATTTCGTGTACCATGTCACTCACATCTTTAGAATGGTGATGCCGGTCGGTTGCGCCGGGATCGGAATCGAACTGGTGACCTTTCGAGTCGTCAGATCCACGACGTCGATGGCCCCGGGGTCCGACCCAATCGACTCTTGGGTCACATAGGCGAATTTACCGTCGGGCGAGAAGGCGACCCCGTGAACGATCTTCTTCGTAGTCTTGATCCTGACGGCTTCGGTGAGAGTCTTGAGGTCGACAATACTGAAGCTCTGATCCTTCTTGTTGGTCACGATCGCGATCGACCCATCTGGGGACGGCTCGACGTTGTACGCGCCGGCGCCGAGGGGAATTTCCTTGGTCAAACTCAAGGTGGCCACGTCCCGGACCTGGAGACTATTCCCGTAGTTACAGGCAACGTACAGGGTCTTATCATCGGCCGACACCGACACGAACGTCCCGGCGCACTCCTTCATCAGGGGCGGCGCCGGCGACGACCCGGTCGCGACTGGGTGCTGGCCGTGGTTCATCGAGGTGTCGGCCGCCATCTTGTTCATGTCGTGCCCCTTGCCGATTTTGACCCGGCGCACGATCCCGAAGGTCCCGATATCCACCTCGAGAATTTCGTCACTATTCATGCACGACACGTAGGCGAAAGTCCCCGCGTGATTGACCTTGACCCCGTGCGGCATGTCGCAGGCCGGCAGGTCGGTGATCTTGGTCATGGTGGGAACGTGAACAACCGAGACGACGTTGACCCGAGGCCGATCGCCGTGGAAGTCCGAGTTGGCGACGAACGCGAACTCCCCGTCGGGGGTAATCGCGATGGTGGTCGGAAAGAGCTCGACGGTTGCCTTGCCAATAAGTGAGTCGTTTTGCGCGTCCAGCCGCCAGAGGGTTCCAAAGGGCACCCCGTGGGCGATCGTGACAAAGTACGACTTCATGTCCGGCGCCATCGTAATGTTGTGCGGGCCGTCGATGTCGGCCGGCATGATCCCGACCGGCACCACCCGATCCACTACCAGCGTAGCTCCACTCGGCCGAAGCCAGGTGACGATGTCACCCGACTCACTGACCACCCCAACCCGATAGCTTGGTTCCTGCGACAGGACCGGGGACACCAACGTCACCCCGGCCGCCAACACCCACCATCCCGTCTTCATCGATCGTCTCCTTCAAAGGCCAAGCGCTTCCTCATTGCTCTGCTTCCACCCAGATCTCGCGCTGGTCGACGTCCGGCACGCGGAGGACATCCATCAGCTTCGGCGGTCGGACGACGACCAGGATCAACTCGCCCGCCGGAGGCGCATCGATGCCCTGGACCGACAGGAAGGCCGGCAACCGGAGGTCGGCCGGGAGTTCGACGCGGTACCGGCCTCCGGCCCACGGAAACCGGACCACCCCACCTCGGCCATCCCGCTCCACCTCGACAAAGTAGTCGTCCTCGACTCGAAACACGCCGCCGGGGATCGATTCGCCGTCCCGATAGAATGACGGGTCGAACGGCTCTCCCGCCAAGCGGGCGAAATTGTGTTCGGTGGCGTCGTCGAATGACTCCAAGGTCGGCTCCCGAGCCCGCCATTCGACATGGTGGCGGATCTCGTGAGTAAGCGTTTCCCAGACTTCATGATGCCAATCGAAGTCCGTTTGGTCGCGAGCCAGGGCCTGAAACGATCCGTGATACAGCACCACCCGGCTCCGGAGGGCGTCCGGGTCATCCGACGAGGTGGGCAGCGGCACACACTCACCGAGGGTGAAGACCTCGCCGCGTTCCGGATGTGCCACCGTCCGCGGCGACACCACGATCTCACTGATTCCCGACAGAAACTCTTCGGGAACCTCCGCCGCCAACTGCCCGACCAGGACCTCAAAATCCGAAAGTTCCACGTCCCCCCACACCGCCAGTGCCGGGCACTAGACCCGCTCTTTGAGGTAGCCGAGGACCGCACTGGTCGCGACCCGATCCTGGGCCATGGAGTCCCGATGCCGAATGGTGACCTGGCCGTCCTCCGCCGACTGGCCATCAACGGTGATGCAAAATGGCGTCCCAACCTCATCCATTCGCCGGTACCGGCGCCCAATCGCCCCGCTGTCGTCGAAGAAACAGGGGAGATACTTCCGAATATCGTTGAATAGCTCGGTGGCCAGCTCAGGCATCCGGTCCTTGTTGATCAGCGGCAAGACGGCCGCCTTGATCGGCGCCACGTTGGGATGAAACCGCATCACCACTCGCGTTTCGCCCTCCACCGTCTCTTCGTGGTAGGCGTCGGCCATGACGGTGAGGGCCACTCGATCGGCCCCAGCGGATGTTTCGACGATGAACGGCACAAACCGCTCGCCGGTGGCCGCTTCAAAATACTCGAGCTTCTTCCCCGAATGCTCCTGGTGGCGCTTCAAATCGAAGTCGGTCCGATTGTGGATCCCCTCGATCTCATGCCATCCGAAGGGGAACTCATATTCGATATCGTAGGCCGCCCGGGCGTAGTGGGCCAACTCGGTGGGGCCGTGCTCATGCCACCGTAGCTTCTCGGGCTTGAGCCCGAGCTCGTAGTGCCAAGCCATCCGGAGGGCTCGCCAGCGCTCGAACCACTCGGTATCGGTGCCCGGCTTGACGAAGAACTGCATTTCCATCTGCTCGAATTCCCGAGTCCGGAAGATGAAATTCCCCGGGGTAATCTCGTTCCGGAACGCCTTGCCGATTTGGGCGATCCCGAACGGCACCTTCTGGCGCGAGCTGTTGAGGACATTGAGGTAGTTGACGTAGATGCCCTGAGCCGTCTCGGGCCGAAGGTACACGACGGAGGCCTGTTCTTCGACCGGCCCCATGAAGGTCTTGAACATGAGGTTGAACATCCGCGGCTCGGTCAAGTCGCAGGTGGTATGCTCGCCGGGTTTCTTGGATGGTTTTTGGGGGCAATGGCCGTCGCTCAACTGGTCGGCACGAAACCGGGCCTTGCAGGTTCGGCAATCGACCAGGGGGTCGGAGAACCCCGCGACATGTCCCGAAGCTTCCCACACCTTGGGGTGCATCAGAATGGCCGCATCGAGGCCCTCGATGTCATCTCGCGACCGGACCATCGCCTGCCACCACCGGTCCTTGATGTTTTTCTTGAGCTCGACACCCAGTGGCCCGTAATCCCAGACCGAACCCAGCCCCCCATACACTTCCGAGGACTGGAAAACAAACCCTCGGCGCTTGGCCAGGGACACCAACTTGTCCATCACCGTCAACGTCGCCATGCGGATCCAAGGTCAGAGATCGGGAGCGGTTACTTGGCAAACAGGCCGCGCCTCCCGCGAAACTTACCGGTGCCCTAACTTGCAGGCAAGCAACGATTTGCGCTCTTGGCAAGATGCGTTTTTCGAGGCATCTCAGGCCGGGCACCGGTGCCGCACCGATGCCACAGGCCCAGCAATGGCAACAACTTATACGCTATTGGAATCTGGCTTGGACTTTGCCACTCCAACTCGTTTGAGCGGACTCCCCCTGCGGTGTCGATCGGTGGACATCGGGCTGAGGGGTTCGCGCGGAGGCAACATGATGCAATTTCGTTCAGCCCGGCTAGACCGACGAGGGTACACCCTCGGCGAGCTCCTGTGGGTGATTGTCATCCTTGGGATCCTCACGGCCCTGGCGATCCCCCGACTCGACTGGATGAAGTATCGGGTCAACGCGGAAAGCCGGAACATGGCTCTTCAGCTGACCTACGCCCAGCGGCTCGCGGTCAGCCTTCAACACAACGTCCGGGTCACGATCGACCGGACCCAACGGCGGCTGATTGTCGACGAAGACGCCAATAACGACGGCAGCTACGGCTCGAGCGAGCGACGCCGGGTGATCCAGTTGGATGACGGGGTCAATTTCCAGAAGAACGGCGTCACGGACTTGCCGGCTCCGGCCCCAACCAACGAGCTCACGGTGATTACCTACCGTCGTGACGGCAGCGCCGACCAGGCAGGGGTCATCTTTCTGAACACGGTGCGCGGGATGGGCGGCTCCGCCAACAAGGATGCTCGAGCCCTTGAAGTGGCCCGGGCCACCGGGCGGGGTACGACCTACCGATACTTGGACGGAACCTGGCAGAGGGGGAACTGATGAATCGCAAAGGTTTCACGCTGATCGAGGTTCTGATCGCGATGGTTTTGTTGACGCTGGCTGTCGTCAGCCTGGGCCAATTCATGGGCAAGTATCAGAAAGCCACCGCCGGAGCCACGTTGCTGTCGACCATGACCTCGATTGCCAAGGAACGGCTCGAGCTGGTTCGCGGAGATCCCCGGTACACCACGATGACGACCCGCTACGGAAGCGGCGCCAGCGCCGATACCACGGGGTTTCCGGGATACTCCATGATCAAACGGAGGACCTACGTTTCGCGAGACCAGACCGGCTCGCCCGCACGCGATCGGACCACCGTGACGGTCCGGGTCTTTACCACCACCCCCATCAGCAAGGACACGGTCAGCTTGACCGCCGTGATCGCCAAGCCATGAAGAAATCTCCGCGGTCAACTGCCGGCTTCTCGTTGGTCGAACTGCTGGTCACCCTGGTCGTGCTGAGCCTGATCATGGGCACCACGGTGATGTTCTTCCAGAACCAGAACAAGGCCTTCATCAAGGGCAGTGAGAAGATGGACCTGCTCCAGAACGCTCGGTACACGGTGAGCCAGATGGAGCGGCTGGTTCGGACCCTCGGCGCCGGGGTCACGGGTCAGCAGCCGATGTTGGTGTATGGAGGCGATAACGTCATCGCCTTCAACAGCGACTACCTCGAAACCGACACCACCAACTACCGGTGGGCGGTCAATTTCAATCCGAGTATGACCGCATCCCTGGGCACGGCCTGGGCGTTGGGTGATGCCACCGTCATCCCAACTACGGCCTACACCTACCCACCTCAGACCTTCGTTCTCGGCAACGGGACTCCGAGCCCCGCTGAAACGAAGATCTTTTGGTTCGACGCGGATTCGACCACCACCCGCACGGACGACTACGTTCTCTGGGAACGAACCAACAACGGGCAGGCGGAGTACATTGCCCGGAACATCCTGGCCTATCCGAGCCGCCCGTTCGTCGAGTACTTCATGGCTCGTCGCCTGAGCTCGGGGCTCGACACCCTGGTGGTAGCATCCGGAGGACTCTTGCCGCTCAAGCGGCTGGTCCTGCAGTCGACCTTTACGGCGAGTGACACCGCCAACGCCGTGCGGCCCGACAGCGTTCGCGCCGTTCGGGTCAATATTCGAATCACCAACGGCAAGACGGGATCGGAGGAGCGGACCCGCGACTTCTCGCAGCTGCTTCAGGTTCCGAACAACGGCCTTCCTTCGCCCAATGTGTGCGGGCGCTCGCCATTCGTGCCGAGCGTCTTCACCGCAACCCAGGACACGGTGCCGGGCTCCGGCGTCATCATCCTTCAGTGGAATCGATCGGTCGATCACGGCGGTGGCGAGTTCGACGTCCGCCAGTACATCCTCTATCAACGTGACGACACTGCCACCGTTTGGACCGACCCCCTGATGATGTTGCGGGCGGACACCACGACGGCGTACCGCCTCCGGTTGGCCGGCTTGGTTACGGGCGCGGCCTATGACTTCGGGCTCGCGGCCCAGGACTGTACCCCGAGTCAATCGACCATTGCCGCCACCACCCAGACGGCCCCATGAAGCGACAGGAGAGTCATATGGTCCCGAATCTTCGAAACGAACGCGGCATCGCGCTGGTGCTGACGCTGCTGATCACCCTGGCCGTCGCGGCCCTGGCGATTGGCGGTGTGATGATCGCCGGCAGCGGCACTCTGACCGCGAAATTCTCGGCCAAAGAGGCGGCTCTCCATTCTCTAGCTGACGCCGGCCTCGAAGTCGCACGCGACTCGATCAACCGCTCTCCGACGATCCTGCCGGATTCCGGGTACATCCAGATCGTCCCGGCCAGCTCGATCATCGACGCCCAGGGGAACACCGTAACGGGCTACACCCGGACGGTCTTTGCCGGCAAGACGGGTGGCCGAACCGGTGGCCCCGCGACCGCAGGGCAATACGGTAGCAACTTCATGAGCATCGTGTCGGTCATCAACGACCCACGGGGATCGGTGGCCGCCCGGCGGGGGCTGTTTACCCAGGAATCATGGTCCCGATTCGCCGTGGCGATCGACAACTGGAGCAACGGCAGTGTGGCCTATGGCTGCGGGGAATCGATCTCGGGCCCGTTCCACTCCAACCACAACCTGATTTTGCAGGGCGGCTGTGGGTCACCCAAGGTGGACTTCTTCGGCCCGGTCACGGTCGTCAACTCGATCTCTAACCCCGGCTCCGGTAACTTCACCCAAGGATCGACGACCGGAGCGAGCCCGTTGGCCTGGCCGACCGCGGCCCAGTTCGCCACCATGCGGGCCTATGCCCAGGACGCCGACATTGTAAACGGCGACTACGACATCGCCGGTGGTAACACGGGTACCTCCCGGCCGTGTACCCGGCTCGACTTCCAGGTCCTCGACTCCAATCGGGACGGCGTGATCCAATGGGACGAAGGGTACGTCCGGGTCCTCCGCTGCTTGAGTACCACCGATAGTTCCTTAGCGTACGTCACGGGCCGGCGGTGGCCCAATATTCCAACCACGGTCGTGGGCGCGACGTTGACCGACGACCCGAACCTGGTCTCGCCGAATTGCGGACGTCCGGGCGTCGGCGTGTTCCAGTCCGCCCGAACCCGGTACAACGCCCTCGGGGGCGGGGCCGCGGGCCGCGATTCCGCCCGAGCGGTAATTTTGGCAGCCAACCACCGGTGCTACCTTGGCGGCGATCCACGGTTGTTCACCGCGGTGACCGGCGACACTTTGGTTCCGGACTCGACGACAACCAACTTCGGCCTACCCGCCGGGACCGGGGCCCGATGGATCAACCGCCGGTCTGGGGCCCACTCGTCGGTTACGCCGGTTCGGAACACCATCGCCTCCGGCGGCGACGCCGAGCGGTGGATCCCGCTTGGGAAGAACCCGAACTTCAAGGGTGTGATCTACGTGACCGGCGACGTTGCCATCAGCGGCCGCCTTCGGGGCCGGGTGTCGGTGGTCACCACTGGGAACATCGTATTGGGCGACGACTTTCAATACTGGACCGCGCCGGGAACCAACTGCTCGGAAACTGGCGATATCTTCGGAGCCATCAGCGCCTCGAACGTGGTGATCGAGGACAATAACGTTCAGAGTCCGTTCCGTT
The DNA here is from genome assembly GCA_043769075.1 of Gemmatimonadota bacterium. Lineage (GTDB taxonomy): Bacteria > Gemmatimonadota > Gemmatimonadetes > Gemmatimonadales > GWC2-71-9 > SHZU01. Next base: position 16,060 of record JAYVJS010000021.1, read on the forward strand.
CGCGCGACGTTGGCTCGGTGGCCGGAGCTGGAACCTATCGCGGCGGCTTCGATGATACGTCCGATTCCGAGAACTACCACATGTTCATGATCATGCTCGGTAACTGGGGCGCCGATATCGAGGGCATGCCGGTTTACACCGGCCCTGGGTCGGCGGCCATTCCGGGCACCTTGCCCGACCGGTGCGCCGACGCGGCCAGCGGATGCGTCCGGGTGACCGGCGGCATGGGCTTGGGGCGAATCGACTGGTGGACCTACTGGCCGGTCGGGTTCAGTCAGTCGTCAGGCTGGGCCGAACGGCATTCCTACGACGTCTGCGGCGCCACCAACCCGCCGCCGTACTTTCCGACCACTGGACGGTACGTCAAGAGCCGGTATTACGAGCTCGATCCGGTGTGGCTCAACCAAACGACGGTGGCGAACTACTACCGGGAGCTGCAGAGCCGGTAGGGTTCGGCGCTCAGCACCCGGCGTTAGGGGACCTCGATGATTTGGTCCCGGCGGGTGCCCACGCTGACGTAGCGGATCGGAGTGTTTGAGAGGGACTCTAGGCGGTCGAGGTAACGTCTGGCGTTGACCGGGAGGTCGGCCAGGGTGCGCGCCTCGGCCGTCGATTGTTTCCAGCCGTCTAGGGTCTCGTACTCCGGGACGGCCCGCTCGAGGAGGGCGATGTCGGCGGGCATCTCGTCGAGCCGGCCACCATCGAGCCGGTAGCCGACCCCAACGGGAATCCGGTCGAAACCGTCCAGAACGTCGAGTTTGGTGACCGCCAGTGCCGTGAGGCCGTTGACCCGGGCGGCGTAGCGGGCCACGACGGCGTCAAACCAGCCACACCGTCTTGGGCGGCCCGTCACGGCCCCGAACTCGTGGCCCACCCGTCGGAGTTCCTCCTCGTCGGGATCGGCCGCCAGGGTGGGCAGGGGGCCGTTTCCGACCCGGGTTGTGTACGCCTTGACCACGCCCAGGACTCCATCGATCATCGTGGGGCCGATCCCAGCGCCGACCGAGGCCCCCCCGGCCGTCGTGTTCGACGAGGTGACAAAGGGATAGCTCCCGTGGTCGACGTCAAGCAGCGAGCCCTGCGCTCCTTCGAGCAGGACCCGCTTGCCCCCTTTGAGTGCCCCATGGATCTCAAGACCGGTATCGGTCGTGAGACCGGCCAACCGGGGCCCAATCGACCGGATCAGCGCGACATGCTCCGCCAGCGACGCCCGTTCGGTCATCCCGGCCAAGGCAAGCCACTCGTTGGCCCGTTCGATCCGAGGAGCGAGCAACGCCTCCACGTCCCCCAAGTCGCGGACCGAGCCGACCCGGATCCCTCGCCGCCCGTACTTGTCTTCGTACGCAGGACCGATCCCCCGCTTGGTGGTTCCGATGTTTTGGCGGCGCTCCTCCGCCAGGTCGAGCA
>JAYVJS010000022.1:0-11335 GCA_043769075.1 Gemmatimonadota bacterium
CAAAGTGCTCGGATCCGACGAAAACACCGGGGCGATCGATGTGGTCCTCGACCCCGCCAACCCGGACGTCGTCTATGCGGCCCTCTGGGAAGCGCGCCAAGCACCGTGGGAAAATGGCTCGTGGAATGGCCCTGGTAGCGGTTTGTTCAAGTCCCAGGACGGCGGCAAGACCTGGCGGCGCCTCACCCAAGGACTGCCTACGTTCGAGGCCGAGGGGTTGGGCCGGATCGGCATCACCATCGCACCGAGCAACCCGAACCGGCTTTTTCTCACCGCCGATCTTCGAGACGGCGGCTTCCTCTATCGGTCCGATGACGCCGGCGAATCCTGGACACGGATCACCGAGGACTCCCGGATCGTATCACGAGCTTCGGACTTCGGCGAGGTGAAGGTCCACCCGACCAACCCCGATATCGTGTTCACCGCGAGCGTCGTGACCTGGAAATCGATCGACGGAGGCAAGACTTTTGCCGCGCTCAAAGGGGCCCCGGGCGGCGACGACTACCATCGGATCTGGATCAACCCCGGCAATCCCGACATCATCCTGATCGCGGCCGACCAAGGCGCGATCGTGACGGTCAACGGCGGCGAGACCTGGAGTAGCTGGTACAATCAACCCACCGCGCAGTTCTATCACGTGGTCGCCGACAACGCCTTCCCCTATCGGGTCTGCGGCGGCCAGCAAGAAAGCGGCTCGGCCTGTGTCCGAAGCCGGGGCAACGACGGCCAGATCACCTTTCGCGACTGGACCCCGGTCGGAGTCGACGAGTACGGCTATGTCGCGCCCGACCCGCTCGACCCTGATGTCGTCTACGGCGGGCGAGTGACCCGGTTTGATCGCCGGACCGGCCAAGTCCAAGACATCGCCCCCAAGGCCTTCCGGTCGTCGAGCTACCGGACCCTGCGAACCGCGCCACTCCTGTTCTCGACGGTCAACCCCCGGGCCCTGTATTTCGCCACCAATACCGTGTGGAAGACCCTGACCGGCGGCCGGTCGTGGACCGCCATCAGCCCCGACCTCACCCGGACCGATTCCGTGATTCCGCCTAACGTCGGTCGCTACGCGGTGACCGGAGCCGCGATGGCGCGGCACCCGGGGGTGGTGTACACCCTGGCGCCCTCTCACATTCGAGAGAGCATTCTCTGGGCGGGCACCGATGATGGACTGATTCACCTGACCACCAACGGGGGCCGAACCTGGACCAACGTGACGCCGCCCGAACTCAAGCCCTGGGCCAAGGTCTCCTTGATCGATGCGTCCCACTTTGATCCGCTTACCGCCTACGCGGCCGTCAACACCCTCCGATTGAGCGACCTCACACCCCACATCTACCGGACCCGCGACGGCGGGAAGAGCTGGACCCACATCACGGCCGGCATCCCCGACGGGGCCACGATCAATGCGGTCAGGGAAGATCCCAAACGCCGGGGTCTTTTGTTTGCCGGGAGCGAAACGACCGTGTACGTGAGCGCAGACGATGGGGACCATTGGCAGTCGCTCCGCCGGAATCTCCCCGCGACCTCGATCCGCGACCTGATCATCAAGGACGACGACCTGATCGTCGGAACCCATGGCCGCGGATTTTGGATTCTCGACAACATCACGCCCCTTCGGCAGGCGCACGCCGGAACCCCGGTCCCGCCGGTGGTCTTGTTTGCCCCCGCGACCGCGACCCGAGTTCGTTGGAACATGAACACCGACACGCCGCTTCCTCCCGAGGAACCGGCGGGCCAGAATCCGCCCGACGGAGCTATGATCGACTATTGGCTCAAGGAACCGGCCGCGGGCCTTGTGACCCTCGAGATCTTCGATCCGACCGGCACCCTGGTCCAGCGCTACCGGAGCGATGAAGCCGCGCTCCCGATCAAGGACGAAGGCAACGTCCCCTGGTATTGGATTCGTCAGAACCAGGTCCTGGGAACGGCCGCCGGCGCCCATCGATTTCTTTGGGATTTGAAGTATCCGGTGTCGGCCGGATTCACTCGCTCGTTTCCGATCGCGGCAGTCAAAGGCCAAACCGAAATGGAACCGACCGGCGTTTGGGTCCTTCCTGGACGCTACCAGGCCCGTTTGACCGTAGCGGGCCAGAACTACCGGCAGTGGTTCACGGTGCGGATGGATCCCCGAGTCAAGACTGGAGCGCTGGCTCTTCGCCGGCAGTTCGAGCTTTCAAGGCGGATCGGCGATGTCGCCGACCGGATCGCCAAGGCCGATCAAACGCCGGCCAACCGGGATCTCTTGGGCGAGCTTCAGCAGCTCTACGGTCTGCTGCAGGGTGCGGATGCCATGCCGACCACCCAAACGGTGGCCGCGGTGAACGACCGGCTCAAAGCGACTAGCCGCCTGCCGGTAGAGCCGCGCAGGTAACAATGAGTCTCCGAATGAGCCGACAGGCCACCTTCTGGCGGGTCGTGTTCCTGGCGGTCTTCTTTTCGATCGCCGGGTTCGGGGCGATCGTGTTCTCGCGGCGCCCCTCAAACACCCGAGCGTGGGCGCCCGATCAGGCCCGGCTGCCGGAAATCGTGACCGATGACTCCCTGGTCCGGATCGCCAACTTTCGGAGTTTTGGCTACCGAACCGAGAGTGACTTTGACCCGCAGTACGAAACCCGGACCTACAACCTGAACCGGGTCGAGTCGGTTTGGTTGGTCCTGACCCCATTCTCCCGGGCATGGCGAGGGCCGGCCCACAGTTTCGTGACCTTCGGCTTCAGCGATTCGACCTACCTTGCGATTTCAATCGAGGCCCGGCGAGAGGCGACAGAATCCTATGGGCTCCTCAAGGGTCTCGGTCGGAACTTCGAACTGATCTACGTCATTGGAGCGGAAAGCGACCTGATCGGAAAGCGAGCGGCCTTCGGTGACTTCGATGTCTACCTGTACCCGATCACGGCCGCCCCGAGCAAGATTCGGGCGATGTTGGTCGACATGCTGGCCCGGGCCGAGTCGCTCAATGCCCGGCCCGAGTTCTACAACACTGCCACCAATAATTGCACCTCGAACCTGGTTCGTCACGTCAACCAGGTCTCACCGGGCCGGATTCCGACCGGCATCAAGCTGCTGGTCCCCGGTTACGCCGACGACGTTGCTCAGTCGTTCGGTTTGATTGATTCCACCGTTCCCTTGGCGCAAAGCCGAGCTAAGTATCGAATCAACGAACTGGCCCGGGCCGCCGCGGGCCGGCCTGATTTCTCCCGCCTGATTCGCGCCCCCCACTAACGACTTGAGTCCACCGGCGGTATCGTTTCCTCGCCTCCAACAACCGACGAGATCCCCATGTCCCGATTCGCGCTGACGGCGCTCCTCGTGATTTCCCCCATGGCCATCGGCCACGGGCAAGTTCGGCCCGCACCGACGGTCGCGGCCGACAACGTGCTGGCGATCCGCTCGGTGGTCGGCGGAGAGCAACCGGAGTGGAAGCCGGACGGATCGTCGATCATGTTTCAGTCAAGCCTGGGCGGGGCCTCGGGCCTGTGGAGCGTGGCCGCCGGCGGGGGGTTCCCGACCCGGCTGGCGCCCGATCTCGGCCTCGTCCCTTATCAATCAAACTATCTGCCGCAGTGGAGCCCGACCGGTGACTGGATTGCCTACGCTTCGGCCAAGAGCGGAGCGACGGAGATCTGGCTGTGGTCCCCCCAGGACGGCCGCGATCTCCAACTGACGAGGCTCGGCCAAACCCGGATCAACTCGATGTCGTGGGCCCCGGATGGGAAGTCCATGGCGTTTGCCGGCGACCGGTACGGTTCCTATGACATTTGGACGGTCGCCGTGCCGTCCGGCAAGGTCACCCGGCTGACCAACGACCTCCGGTACGAAGTGCTTCCGACCTTCACACCGGACGGACAAACAATCCTCTTCGTTCAGCTCGACCAGCAGTGGGTCGACCACGACATCATGGCGATGCCGGTCGGGGGCGGACCGGCCCGCCTAGTAACCCGGGATACGAACTTCTTCGACTATGGTGCCGGCCGCGCTTTCGGATATCCGATGCCGTCGCCCGACAGCAAATCGGTGCTGTTCCGTTCCCATCGCAGCGGGTGGATCAACTACTGGATCGCCCCGATCAGCGGCGGGGCGGCCCGGCCCATGGTTGCGGAGGCTCAAGATCAGGCCAACGCGCGGTGGTCACCGGACGGCAAATGGATCAGCTATGTGGGAAACCGGAGCGGCACCCAGGATCTCCGGGTCGTTCCGGCGTCGGGAGGGGCATCGAAGGCGCTGGTCGCCCCGGCGCTCGGCCTGGTGAGCAACCCCGCCTGGTCGCCCGACGGATCGAAGCTTGCTTATACGTTAGGCAGCCCCACTGAGGCGGCCGAGCTGTACGTGGTGGCGGTCGGCGGGGGCGCCCCAACCCAGCTGACCTTCTCGGCTCCCGGGGGGAATCTCGCCAAAACCCTGGTCACTCCAGAAAAGATCACCTACCAAAGCGGGCCCCATCAGATCTCGGCCTATTTGTACCGGCCCACCACACTGGCTCCAGGTGAGAAAGCGCCTGGTTTGATGTACATCCACGGTGGTCCAACCGCCCAGTTCAGCGACAACTATCAGGCCCAAGTCCAGTTTTTCGTCAGCCAAGGTTATGCCGTCTTGCTCCCGAACATCCGGGGAAGTTCCGGATTCGGCCGGGCCTTCGAGGATGCCAACGACAAGGACTGGGGCCACGGTGACCTCGACGACGTCAAGGCGGGTGCCGAGTATCTCAAGCGGCTGCCTTATGTCAATGCCCGGCGGATTGGGATTACCGGGACCAGCTACGGCGGCTGTATGAGCCTCTCGGCGATTGCCTTCGCGCCGGGGTTCTTCCAAGCGGCCGTGGCCGGAGCCGGCTATGGCGACTGGATCGATTTCTACGGGGAGCAGGAGTACCGCCACGTCAAACTGCTCGACTACGAGTTTGGACCGCTGTCCCCGGCCACCGAGGCCCTCTACCGCCGGAGCTCGCCGTACTATGCGGTCAGCAAGATCGAAACCCCGGTGATGCTGGTGCACGGCACCGGGCGGTTTCCCAATTCCCATGCGTCCAAGAAGTTCGCCGACGAGTTGGAGCGATACTACAAGGTGTTCAGCTACAAGACCTACCCGAACGAGAATTACTACGTCAACAACCCCACCAACCAGCGCCAGCTGTTTCTCGACATGCTGGAGTTCTTTAACGCTTACCTGAGGGATGAATGAACCGAACCGGTTTGATTCTCAGTTCGCTGGCGGTTGCGGCACTCGGCAGGAGCCCCATCGCCCTTGGCCAAACCCCCGCGGAGGTGGCCGAGCGGGTGACGGCGGTCGGATCGATGGTGACGGGAGAAGGACCGATCTGGAGCCCGGACGGATCCCGGGTTCTCTTCGCCTCGCCGTTAGGGGGAGGGGCGGTATGGAGCGTGGCAGCGGACGGAGGAACCCCGGTCAAGGTCACCCGGGAAATCGCCACCGGGCTCGTACGGCTCGCACCCAAAGGTGATCAGCTCGCTTACCTGAGCGACAAGGGGGGAAACCCCGAAATCTGGCTCTGGAACATCGCGACGGGTGTCGACCGGCAGCTCACCGATTTGGGCGCCCGGATCAATGCGATCACTTGGTCGCCCGATGGCCGGTCGATTGCCTTTTCCGCGCTCCGATACGGCCAGTTCGATCTCTGGCGGGTCGACGTCGGCACTGGGAAGGTGACCCAGCTAACCAGCGATCCGCGGTACGAGACCTACCCGACCTGGACGCCCGACGGCCGGTCGCTGGTATACATCCGGTCCGACGATCGATGGGCTGATCACGAGGTGCTGATGGTGCCGGCCACGGGCGGCGTCTCGACCGTGGTTGCCGTAGACCGGGATTTGTTCGACTACGGCACTATGGGAACTCGGGCCCGATTCGGCTATCCGCTGATCTCGCCCAATGGTCAGTGGGTGCTGTTTCGGTCCCATCGGAGCGGCTGGCTCAACTACTGGGTCGCCCCAATCGGCGGCGGAGCCCCCCGCCAACTGGCCCCGGAATCAGCCGATCAGAGCGACGCTCGGTGGTCACCGGACGGACAATCGGTGGTCATCGCCTCGCTTCGGAACGGCACCCAGGACCTTCGGATCGTTCCCGCCGCCGGCGGCGCCCCGCGGGTCCTCGTGCCGGTGACCCTGGGCGTCGCCAGTGCCCCAGACTGGTCGCCCGACGGAAGCAAGATCGTCTATTTGCTCGCGACCCCAACCCGCCCAGCCGATCTCCTCGTCGTCGCGGCGGCCGGTGGGGTCTCGAAGCCATTGACGGAATCAATTTCCGCCGGGATTGAAGCCAGCTTGATTGTGCCGGAAAAGGTGAGCTATCCAAGCGATGGGTTTACGATCACCGGGTACTTGTACCGCCTGGCGACGATCGCCCCGGGCCAACGGTTGCCCGGCATCTTGTACATCCATGGAGGCCCCACCGGTCAGTTCAGCGATACCTACCTGGCCCAGGTGCAGTTCTTGGCCCGGATGGGCTACGCTGTGCTGGCACCCAACATCCGGGGCAGCTCCGGCTTCGGAAAGAGCTTCGAGGACGCCAACAATCCCTGCTGGACCCACTGCGACCTCCGGGACGTGATCCAGGGCGTCGAGTTTCTCAAAACCTTGCCCTACGTGAATGGGGCCCGGATGGGGATCACCGGCAGCAGCTACGGCGGGATCATGAGCATGGGCGCCATTGCCCACGCACCGGGCGTATTCCAGGCGGCGGCGCCTCAATCGGGCTACGCCAATTGGATCAGCTTCCAAGACTACAACACCGAACTCCAACACTCGAAGCTCAACGCCTACGAGTGGGGCCCCTACCCCGACAGCGCGGCGGTCTACCGGCGGAATTCATCGATCTTTTCGGCGGCCGCGATCACCACCCCGGCGTTCGTGCTCCACGGCGAAGGCGTGACCCAGGCTTGGCGGCCGGGCGTGTATCCAATTCCAGCCTCTCTCGAATTCGTCCACGCCTTGGACCGGCTCAACAAGGTCGTCAAATACAAGGTGTACCCGGGGGAGACCTACTATGTGACCGGCCGCGAGAACTCAAAACACGTCCTTCTCGATCTGTTGGATTGGTTCGACAGATACCTGAAGGACAGTTAGGCGGATCCTCGGGGCCTTGCGGAATTCGAGCGTTAGGATAATGGCTGGGGGAGCCCGAAAATTGCCCCCCCTTCCGCAATGGCGAAATTGGGCGCATTATAGGGCCGGCAACCACTCACACCTAACCATTCGGACCACGCACCATGGCAACTCGTCGACCTTCGACCCGGTCTAAGGCAACCACCAAGACCCGGACGCGCTCGACCTCGAAAGTTCCCGGTATCTCGCGGATCGATCAGGCGAGCACCCGGACTTTCGGTTGGTTCTGCCGCTTCGGGTACCGCCCCACCCCGAGCGGAACTCGTCCCAAATTCACCGCCTTCTTCGGCGACGTCAGCAATGGCGGAAAAAAGAAAGCGTTCGACAAGGCGATGGCCTGGCTCAAGGCCGTCCAGCGGAGCGGACGCCCCCCAAAGAAGAAGTAGGCGTTCGCGCAGGTCCGGCCGGCCCCGCTTGAGTCCCCGGCGAGGCCGGCTTTGTTGTTTTTGAGCCGTGCTATCTTTCCCCGATGCGCCGGACATTGCTGACCACCCTCGGAATCATCGCCCTCGCCCTCGCCGCCGGGACGGGCTATCAGCGCTACCGAGGTGCGATTCTACCGGTGGTTGGCGGACGGCCCATCGGATCCGTCATCGAGGCCCCGCTGGCCAGCCATGATTCGGCCACCTTTGCGAGGTTCGCCATCAACCGGTGCCGCTTCCTCGCTGGGGACTTCCGGAAGGCCTGCTACGAGGAGTTGCTGCTCGCCTCGGTCGAACGACACCAGATTCGCTTGGCCATGGACGGACTCTCGATCATCAGCCGCCAAGACCCCGCCACCCAAGCCTACGGCCACGACCTCACCCATGTCGTGGGAATCAACGCCTGGTCGCCGGGTGATTCGGTGGGGCTGGTGTACGACGCCTGCACCGGGTTGTTCCAGTCGGGCTGCTACCATGGGGTCGTCCAGGCGGTCCTCGACGCCCAAGGGACCGATAGCGCCACCGTCTACCGCCTCTGCAATCAGATTCCGGTCGCCACCACCAACGCCTGGCTCAGGTTTCAATGTGTCCACGGCATCGGCCACGGCCTGGTCAACAATCTGGCCATGCACTTGCCCAATGCACTGGCCGGATGCGACTGGCTGATTCGCGAATGGGACGCCACCTCCTGCTACGGAGGCGCCTTCATGGAGTTTATCGTGGCCGCTAGGGGCCAGTCGCACCATCCCCACAAGAAGGCGGCCCCCACCGCCCAAGAGCACGACCACGGCGACCACGACATGGCGAGCGCGGCCCCGGATTCCTTTCCAGCCCGGAACCGCAACGACCCGCTCTATCCCTGCTCGGTGTTGGCCCCGAAGTACCAATCAGCTTGCTATGGGATGCAAGCGGGCATCATCATCGAGATCGTCGGCTCCGACTTCGGCAAGATCGCCAAGGCCTGTGACAGAGCCCCGCTCGGCATGCGGCCGGCCTGCTACCAGGGGGTGGGGACCTACTTGACCGGATTTGTCGTTCGGAACCATCAGAAGGCCATCGACAACTGCGCCAAGGGAAACCCGGCTTACCAGCCGTGGTGCTATGTGGGCGTCGTGAAAAATCTGATCGATGTAACCGCACTGCCGGAGGACGGCCTGACGTTTTGCGCCCGGATCACCGATCGAGCAATCGCGGTCGCCTGCTACAACGCCGTCGGCGAACAGATTTCCATCTTGTATCCCAACTTCGACCAGCGGGAAGCGGCCTGTGCCAAGGCCCCGGCCGAGTACCGCCCAGCCGTCCGGTACGGTGCCTCCCTCATCGGGGAACGCCCCCCCGAACTCACCCCATTCGTTCCAACCGCCTGACCCCCTAGTCCTCCAGGCGTCGGAGGAACCGGGACGGATCGAGGAGAAACTCCCGGGTCAACTTGACGTGCTCGAGCGTCTCGTACTCGGCCGGCCGCACCCTGCCCTCGTCGAACGCATAGATCCGCGCGCCGGGCAAGGCCAGCACGATCGGCGAATGGGTCGCGATAATGAACTGGGCGTTCTGCTTGACCATCGCCATCACCATGGCCACCAGACCAAGTTGGTTTTGGGGCGACAGAGCCGCTTCCGGCTCGTCCAGGAGGACGAGACTACCCGGAGTGAACCGCCCCTGGAACAAATGCAAGAACGACTCTCCGTGCGAGCGGGCATCGGGCTCTTTGCCGTACCGGCGTTCCATGTCAGCGAGCACCGAGGCCGTCGGCCCCTTGGCCAAGCCAATGGCGTAATCGGACCGCCCCTCGAATTCGTGATCGATCTCAAGGAGCCGAGCCTCGTAGTCGCCGCGGTCACGCGCCAGCCGCCGCTGAAAGCCGAAGAAGTCCTCGGCCCGGAGAAAAAAGCCCCGGCGGGTCCGGGTCTTCCATGTCAACTTGAGCGCGTCGGCCAACGACTGCTGCGCCACCAGGGACGGATCCCGGGCCCCCTCCTCAGTCCCAACCGTGGGCAGCCCGGTCGCCAGTGCCAGTGCCTCGAGAAGGGTCGACTTACCGGAACCGTTCTCACCCACGAAAAACGTGACCGCGCTACTGACGTCAATCTGGCCGAGTGACCGGATCGCCGGGACCGTGAACGGGAATCGGTTTCGATCGAACGCCCGAGTAGATTTTGGGGCCAGACTCTCCAAATGCGGCATTGCAAATCACTCTCCCGTGAGAGGCATTACCATGGAACATCTCAAGCGCATGATCGAGCACATGGTCTGGGCCGACCAGCGCACCCTCGGCGCCCTCGACTGCCTTCCCGCCATCGACCCGAAGACCCTCGGCACCTTCGCCCACGTCCTGGCCGCCGAGCATATTTGGCTCTCCCGGCTCACCAACGTCGCCGCGACCGTATCGGTCTTTCCAACCTTGACGCTCGCCCAATGCCGGGCCCTGGCTGCCGCCAACGCCGCCGGCTTGCGGGCCTTCGTGGCCACTCTCGAGCCGGCGGTCGCCGCCCAGAGCATCACGTACACGAATACGGCCGGCCTGACCTTCACATCGGTCATCCACGATATCCTCACTCACGCCTGCATGCACGGCCAATACCATCGGGGACAGGTTGCCCTGAACATCCGGGCCGCCGGCGGAGTCCCGCTGCCCACGGACTTCATCGCCTTCGCCCGGCTCGGAGGCCCCGTGGCCCGACCGGACCGCCCGGTGCTGCGGACCCCCGAAGACCGGTTCATCGGCCTCCCAGGCTACCCGTTCGCCCCGCATTACCTGAGCCTCGAGGGGATCAGGCTCCACTATCTCGACGAGGGGCCTCCCACCGGCGAAGTGGTACTCCTGCTCCATGGGGAGCCGACCTGGTCTTACCTCTACCGGAAAATGATCCCGATCCTTGCGGCGGCGGGCTTCCGGGTCGTCGTGCCGGACCTCGTTGGCTTCGGTAAATCCGACAAGCTGCCCCGGCGGGAGGACTACTCCTACGCCCTTCATGTCGATCTCTTGAAACAACTGGTCATCAACCTCGACCTCAAAGGCGTCACCCTGTTCGGCCAAGATTGGGGCGGGCTACTCGGCCTCCGGGTCGCCACCGAGCTTGCCAATCGGTTCGCCCGGATTGTGGCGGCCAACACCGGCCTGCCGAACGGCACCGGCACGATCAATCCCGCCTTCTTCCAATGGCGGGAGTACTCCGAGACCGTACCGGTGTTCAGTGCCGGCAAAATCGTTCACAAAGGCACCGTCAAGGGGATCGACCCCGCGGTCGCGGCAGCCTACGACGCGCCCTTTCCCGATGAGTCGTTTCAGGCCGGGGCGCGAGCATTTCCAATGTTGGTGCCGGTCGGACCCGATGACCCGGCGATTGGGGCCAACCTGAAGGCGTGGGAGGTGCTCCGGGCCTGGACGAAGCCGTTTCTCACCGCGTTCAGCGATCAAGACCTGATCATGGCCGGTGGCGAGCGGGTGTTCCAGAAACTGGTGCCCGGTGCCGCCACCCAAGCTCATCAAACGGTGGTCGGCGCCGGACATTTCCTCCAGGAGGACGGGGGCGAAATCCTGGCCCAGCGAATCATCGACTTCGTGCGGGCCAATCCCGCCTAACGTTTGCTGGCGAGCGCCAGCTGGGCTCGCTGCACCGACAGCAGCCGCTCGACCACCCGGGCCCGCCGATCGGCGGTGTCCCGGGCCCGGTTCTCCTGGTCGAGACGACTCTCGAGCGTCTTCCGCTCCAATTCGTCGAGAAGTCGGACGTCGCCCGCATCGAGGCGGCGCCGTTCGAGCTGCTGCTCGAAGTCGAGTCCCTTGATCGCCGCATC
>JAYVJS010000023.1:0-2583 GCA_043769075.1 Gemmatimonadota bacterium
GTCGTGTACGGGACCCCCTCCTGCAGTGCCGCTCGGCGAAGGATGTAGTCGTCTCGCAGGGTCAGTTTCCCAAACGGGGTGTTGATGAGCAGTTGCACCTGCCCGGACACCATCAAGTCAACGGCGTTCGGCCGTCCCTCGTGAACTTTCAGCGCCCGGTCTGCCGGAATACCCCGGGCTCGGAGGTAACGAGCGGTCCCCTCGGTGGCGAGGATCCGGAATCCCATCTCGTGGAATCGCCTCGCGATCGGGGTAACCGCGGCCTTGTCGGCGTTATTCACGGTGACGAAAACCGCACCACCCAAGGGCAAACTTCCGCCGACACTGATCTGGGCCTTGGCAAACGCCATCCCGAACGAATCGGCGATCCCCATGACTTCGCCGGTCGAACGCATCTCTGGGCCGAGGACGAGGTCGACGCCGGGGAACTTGCTGAATGGAAAGACCGCCTCTTTGACCGCGACATAGGGATGGACGACATCATCGAGGGCTCCGAGTTCCTCGAGGGTCTTGCCCGCCATTACCTGGGCCGCCATACTCGCCAGCGGAACCCCGGTGGTTTTCGACACAAAGGGGATGGTTCGCGACGCCCGCGGGTTCACTTCCAATACATAGACCTGGCCGTCCTTGACCGCGTATTGGACATTCATCAACCCGACCACGCCCAGCTTGAGGGCAAACTGCCGGGTGTACTCTTTCATCTCCGACACCTGCTGCTCCGTGATCAAATAGGGCGGCATGACACAGGCGGAGTCACCCGAGTGGATCCCAGCATCCTCAATATGTTGCATGACGCCGCCGATGATGCAGTGGGTCCCATCACAAATGGCGTCGACATCGACTTCAAAAGCATCCTCGAGAAATTTGTCGATCAGCACGGGATGCCCCGGTGCGACCCGTTCCGCGGCCCCGAAAAACTCTCTCAACGACTCGGCGTCGTAGACGATCTGCATGGCCCGGCCCCCGAGAACGTAGGACGGCCGGATCAGCACCGGGTACCCGACGATCGCGGCCTCTCGCTCGGCCTCCTCCAGCGACATCGCCGTACCGTTCTTCGGCTGCTCGATCCCGAGTTCCCGGGCCAAGGCTTCGAACCGTCCCCGATCCTCGGCGGCATCGATCGCTTCGGGCGAAGTTCCCAGGATCGGGACGCCTTCGGCTTCGAGCCCCCGGGCGAGCCGTAACGGCGTTTGCCCGCCGAACTGCACCACGACCCCCATCGGCTTCTCGGCGTGGACAATCTCGAGCACGTCCTCCAAAGTCAGCGGTTCGAAGTACAGCGCATCCGACATGTCGAAATCGGTCGAGACCGTCTCCGGGTTGGAGTTGACCATGACGGTACGAAAGCCCATGGCCCGAAAGGCCATGACGGCTCGGACACAGCAATAGTCGAACTCCACCCCCTGCCCAATCCGGTTCGGACCCGACCCCAAGATGATGACGGTCTTGGCGCCAACGGCAGCCGTTTCCGTTTCCTCATCATACGTGGAGTAGAAGTAGGGGGTCTTCGACGGGAATTCGCCGGCACAGGTGTCGACCATCTTATACACGGGCCGGACTCCGAGGGCTTGGCGCCGATGGCGAATAGCGGTCTCCGTCGTCGCCACCAACTCGGCCAACTGCCGATCGGAGAACCCCATCCGTTTCATAGTTCGAATCAGCGACCGCTCGGCGTCGTCCCCGGCGGGTCCGGCAGGGCGGACGTTCCACTGGGTGACGAAGGTCCGCTCCGCATCCGTCAGATCCTTGAGCTGTTCGAGGAACCACGGATCAATTCGCGACCGCGCCGCGATGGTGGCCACGGGCACGTCGCGCAGGAGGGCTCGCTTGATCTGGAAGAAGCGTTCGGGGGTCGGCTTCCCAAGTCCGGCGAGGACCATCTCGACCGAGCTATCCTCCAGCCGATCGTCCGCCAGGGTCTCGCCGACGGCCCACCCGGCGCGGCCGATTTCCAGGCCCCGAAACCCTTTTTGAAATGCCTCTTTGAAGGTTCGTCCGATGGCCATGACCTCCCCAACAGACTTCATTTGGGTCGTCAGCCCAGGATCGGCCGCCGGAAATTTTTCGAACGCGAAACGGGGAATCTTGACCACGACATAGTCGAGCACCGGCTCGAAGCTCGCCGGGGTCGTCTTGGTGATATCGTTCGGCAGTTCGTCGAGCCGGTAGCCGACCGCCAACTTGGCGCCAATTCTCGCGATCGGAAACCCCGTCGCCTTTGACGCCAAGGCCGAGCTTCTCGACACCCGCGGATTCATCTCGATAACGAGCTGCTCACCGGTTTCAGGACTCACGGCGAACTGGACGTTGCACCCGCCGGCTTCGACCCCGATTTCACGGATGATCTTGCAGGCAGAATCTCGCATCGCCTGATATTCCCGATCGGACAACGTCATCGCCGGCGCGACGGTGACCGAATCGCCGGTGTGCACTCCCATCGGGTCGATGTTTTCAATCGAACACACGATCACGACGTTGTCGGCCCCATCCCGCATCAGCTCGAGCTCGAACTCCTTCCAGCCGATGATGCTCCGTTCGACCAACACCGACCCGACCGGTGATGCCTCGAGTCCACGGCGCAAC
>JAYVJS010000024.1:0-5775 GCA_043769075.1 Gemmatimonadota bacterium
CCCGGGTCCGGCGCCAGGAGTGAGGCTTTTCGGCCGAGGGCAGTCCGATCGCGTCCGGGACATGAACCGCCCCAGGGGCAAACACATTGTCGTCGAGCCAGCCAACCAGTTGCGCATCGAGCGCCTCCGGTGGTTGGCCGAGCGCATGGGGCAAAACCGCCGTCCGTTTCCCTTCGTTCATCAAAAACCACATCGCCGGCAACTCGGTCTCACCCCGCCGGTCGTTCGCAATCCGGCCCTCGTAGGCCACAAAATGAAACTCGCGCCCATTATGACGAAGGCGACGTTGCTCCGATTTGAATTGGGACATCGGGTAATCTCATGGAAGGGCTGCGGCGCCCGAACCCCGGAGAGACCGGGTTCGATCCGTTCGCGTCAAGCCACCCTTACAATCTAACCCGGTCGGCCCCTTACCCCCACCGCGGGCCCCTATTCGATCGCAATCCGATAGAGCCGTGCGGCATTGTCGCGCATCACCATCCGGGCAATTTCGAACGCCCGATCCCGGGTGATGTCGCCGTCGGCGAGCATGCCCGACAGGGCCATGACCAGGCCCTTGCGGCCCGCCACGCTCCCAAGCCAGCCCCATTCCTCCCAACCAACGGTTTCGTCGTTCGGGTAGGCATCGGAGCCGAACATGATCCGATCCGGATAGGCACTGAGCCACTCTCGCAGTACGCCGGCCAAGGTTCGCGCCGTCAGCATGTTGCCCAAAAACGAAAAATCGGCAAACACGTTGGGGCGAGCAAAGAGCGACATCGTGTTCCGAGTGTTCGGCCAGCCACCGTGGACGATGACAAAATTGGTCTGCCGTAACGCCGCGTCGTTCAAGGCCGGTTCAAGGAGCAGCGGATCGCTGCCGGCCGCTTCGAAATAGCCCCCGGCCCCATCGGCTGAATGAATATGAACCGCCATCTTCAGGCGGCCCGCCTCGAGGGCGATATAGCGAAACAGGTAGTCCTGGAGCGGCTGATAGGCCGATTGCACCGGCGCCCCTTCGGCCCGATACCGCCGGTAGACCTTGCTCGCCTCGGCCAGGGTGGCCGGCCGGAAATCGAGTCGCCGCAGGTAGGCCGCCTCGTACTTAATGGCCACCGCGCCCGCCCCGGCCATTCGCTCCAACGTCGGGGTCACGACTTGGTTCAGGTAACCTCCAAGGGTCGGCGGCAGCCCGCGAACCCCCAGGTCGCCGAGATACCGGCGGAGGTTCGCCGCGGTCTTCGGAAACAAGTCGGCCCGGTCGGGCGTGGTTTCGAGTCCTTTGGTATTGATCGGAAAAATCAACGGATCCACGAACGCCACCCAGCGGAACCGGGAGGACCGCAATCCTTCGCCTAACGCCATGCGGTTCGCCAGCTGAACCCCGATTCCGAGTCGGTCGAGAACCCAGGTTGGGTAATTGTCGCCCTGTTCGGCCTTGATCTTGGCCTTGAGGGCCTTCAATTCAGCGAGGTGAGCGGCCGATCGGTCGCGATAAGGGTAGCCGTAGAGATCCCGCCACGCGTCGACCAGCTCCGGGTTGTCGGCCCCGAGCCGAAGGGGAAAGGCAAAGGGCGGGAAGCCGTCGATCGGCAAGGCGTCGAAATCGCGGTCAGCCGGATCGGTCGACACCGGGTGGGCATGGTTGTCGATGGCTTTGAGATCTCGCACATAGACGGCGAGGGCGGAATCGACCGGCGTTTGGGCACCGGCCGGCCCCGCCGCAAGCCCGAAGGCCAGCGCGCTCCCGAACCCGACCCTAATGAACGGCGCCATCGCTATTCCTCCCATTCCGCGTTCCCGTCGACAGCGATTTCTTGGCCCGAGATATGTTTGGCCTGGTCGCTCGCCAAGAAGGCGCAGACAGCGGCAATTTCGTCCATCTCGATCCAGGTCCGCATCGAGACGTACTGGAGTGCCTCTTGCTCGAGTTGGGCCGCCGGGATCCCTTTGTCGGCGGCGACTTTCGCGAGGACGCCACGCCCCCTCGCGTTGTTCATGAAGCCGGGTAGTACCGAATTGCACCGGATGTTCCAGGGCCCGAGCTCGCGAGCACAATTCTTGGTGAGTCCAAGCACGCCCACCTTGCCCGCCACGTAGGCCGCCCGCTTCGGCAGCATCGTCCTAGCGGAACTGGTCGACAAATTGAGAATGCACCCGCTGCGCTGCTGCTTCATGTGGGGCACCGCGTTCTTGATGGTGTAAAACATCCCACCAAGGTTGATCCGAATACACTGATCCCACTCGTCGTAGTCGAGGTCCTCGATGAATCCTCGGGGGCCGGCGACTCCGTGATTGTTGATCAACACGTCAATCCCGCCCATCCAGCCGACGGCTTCGGCGAACATAGATTCGACCTGTTTCGGCTGTCCGACATCGGTTACCGTCGCGCCCGCGCCCTGCAGCGTGACCCGCGCGGCCTCCACCGCTTGCGGATTCACGTCACAGATGTGGACCCGGTGGCCGTCAGCCACAAATCGCCGGGCGATTGCCAGGCCAATGCCCGACGCC
Source organism: Gemmatimonadota bacterium (assembly GCA_043769075.1). Classification (GTDB taxonomy): domain Bacteria; phylum Gemmatimonadota; class Gemmatimonadetes; order Gemmatimonadales; family GWC2-71-9; genus SHZU01. The sequence goes on from JAYVJS010000024.1 coordinate 2,491, forward strand.
GCCGCTGTAATAAGAACCCGCTGCGCCATGGTTGCCGACTCCTTAGATTTCAGTGATGACCCTCACTGACACGACGATCGACGTCCGCCACCTCGGGCGGGTAACCTACGTCGCCTCCCAACTCTTGGCTACCGATGCCGGCCCGGTTCTTCTCGATACCGGGCCCGGATCGACCCTCCCGACCCTGACCGCTGAACTCGGCAGCCTCGGTGTCCGGGTCAAAGACCTCCACGCCATTCTCCTCTCGCACATTCACTTCGACCACGCCGGCGCCACCGGGCTCTTGGTGGACGAAAACCCCAACATCGTGGTCTATGTCCACGAACTCGGGGCCAAGCATCTCATCAATCCGGCCAAATTGGTGGCCAGTGCTACCCGGGTATTCGGCGACGACATGGACCGGTTGTGGGGCCGATTCTTGCCAGTGCCGGCGGCTCAGGTCCGTCCTCTGGTGGGCGGAGAGACCATTTGGTTGGGGGGCCGGCGGTTTGACGTGCTCCATACCCCAGGGCATGCTGTGCATCACGTCGCGTACTACGATGTGGCCGACCGCACGGCCTATGTCGGCGACAATGGCGGGATCCGAATGCCGGCGTTGCCGGTGACCATGCCGGTCACCCCCCCGCCCGACTTTCACCTCGACGACGGGCTCGCGAGCCTCGACCGGATCGAAGCGTGGGCCCCTCGCCGCCTCTTCAGCACCCACTACGGCTTCGACGACGATCCCACGTCCCATTTCGCCGACCTCCGCCAGGGGCTCCGCGACTGGACCCAGGCAGCCCGTCGTTTGCTTGCGGAAGATCTACCCGACACAATCCGCGCCGACCGGTTCGATGAATACGTTGCCCACTGGCTGGCGGACAAGGCCGACCCCGAGGCCATCCACGCTGCCCGCGAGTTCTCCAATTTTCGGGCCAGCTACCACGGCCTGGCCTGGTACTGGAAAAAGAAGCTCGGGCAGTAGCGCCTGGTTTGAGCCGCTCGAGCCGGCGCCGGCCGCAGCGCCAACGGCAACAGATGGGCATCAGTGAATGGTGCGCGCGGAATCCACTATCTGCCGGGCGACCGGGTGGTGGCGGCGCTCAAGAAGTACGGCCGGATGCCCTAGGCGTCGCGTCACTCCCCCACCTTCCGCACGTTGTCGCCCGAGTTCCGGTCCACGTACTTATTGTACGGGTCCACCCCCGCGAACTTGGGCTCCTGATCGACGACCACCGTCAGCGTCTGACGGCCGCTGTGCACCCGCCCCCGCTCCATCGACAAGACGCTCGCTTTGGTGTAGCCCGCCTTGCCCGGCTCGGCGGCAAACACACCGATGTCGAAGGCTTCGTCAAGAACGGCCTCGGTTTCGACGCCTTTGCCGTCCGCGTAGAGCTTGCGGGCCTCGACGTCGATCTCCACGCTCCACTTGCCATCGGGCCGGTGGGTTGACCGCACGCCGGCGACCTTGAGGTCGTAGATCGTGATCTTCTCGAACAGGTCGGTGATCAGCTGCTGCTGGTCGGGCAGCGCCTCGGCCCGGAGGCGATCGACCAGCTCGACCGAGCGCGGATACGGCGGGCCCTTGAATGCGAAGTCGCGGATCATCGCCTGGAGTGCCCGGTTGACGGCCGCCTCGCCGAGCTGATCCTTGAGCAGGTACATGACGAGGGCACCCTTCTGGTAGCCGATGTAGGCCTGGGTCTGGCCGTTGACCCGGGCCAGAGGCAGTTCCTCGACGGCTTCGGTACCGCGGCCGTTCAAATAGCCGTCGAGCGCGCGCTTGAGGAACTTGCGGACATTCTCCGGTCCATAGAGCCGTTCCATGATCATCAGCGCCGAGTACTGCGCCAGCGTCTCCGAGAGCACGGTCATGCCCTGCATGTCGGCGCTGATGACCTGGTGAAACCACCATTGGTGAGCTGTTTCGTGCGCCGTGATGTAGGTGACCAGGTCCGCGTTCACCGGCTTCGAGGTATCGAAGATGAACCCGGCGGCCTCCGAGTGCGCGATAGTGCCCGGGAACGACTGCGCGAAGTTGCGATAGGCCGGGAACTCGACCACCCGGAGCTGCCGGAACTGGTAGGGCCCGAAGTTGGTCGTGAAGTATTCGAGCGATTCCTTCATGAGGGCGATCATGCCCTCGACGTTGTAGGCGTGCGCGGGGTGATGGTAGACGGAGAGCGCCACGTCCTTCCAGCGATCCTCGCGCACCGCATAGGCGGCCGACTGGATCGAAAAGAAGTTGTGGATCGGGGCCTCCGTACGGAAGTGCGACACCCGTCGGCCATCGGCCACCTTGGTGTCGACGAGGTAGCCGGGCGCCAGGACCGTCTGATCCGCGACCGTGGACACGGTCAGGTCGGCGTTGACCCAGTTGGCATCGCGTCCCAGATATTGGAAGGCGCGGGCGCCCTCGTCCTCGAGCTTCGCCGGCCCGGGATCATCCGGCAATCCGTATTTGCGGCGGGTGGCGCGACCGTTGAGAGCCGTCCGGCGGTTGTACCCGAGCGAGGGGGTGATCTGCAGGTTGTCGAGGAACGTGCCATTGGCGACGACGCGACTCTCGTTGTACGAGTTGCGGAAGCCGTGTTGCTCTCGCACCGTTTCGAAGCGGATCTCGCCCCGGTCGCCCGGCTTGAGGGGCGTGTCGAATGTATAGGTCCGAAAGTTCATATCCGGGAACTCGTGTGTCAGCTTGGCGCCGCTAACCTCGAGCGACCGCAGATCGAGCTTGCCGACGTCGATCGTGCCGATGAATGACTTCATCTCAACCGCATGGGGCCAGGACACGTGGACCTGGCTCAACGCTCTGTCCGTGCGGTTCTCGATGACGTAGGTGCCGCGGGTGACGACCCGGGGCTCCCCCGGGTAGATGTCGATCGCGAGGGTTACGTCAGTGATCCGGGGTTCTGGTACGGAGAGAAACGGAGACAACGTCTTCTCCTGCTCCGCCAGCCACCGTTCGCTGTCATAGAACGTCCGGTACTCGTTGATGACATTGGTGTTGTAGAAGATGAAGCCGCCGAGCGCCGCCATGACGACCGCGGCGGTCGTGATGGTCCACCGGGCCGGGCCGGTCAGCCGGGACGGGAGGCGCTTCAGCCGGCCGAGCAATGGGGCGGACACGCCCCGGCGCCACAGCGCGTATGCGAGCACGGCCAGGATCGTAGCCCCCGCGGGCCAGTACGCGTGGAACCATGCGGCCTGACGGGCGAAGTCGCCTTGGCCGTTCATATCGGAGAGGGGGACCGGTGGTGTGGCTCCATACCGATAGAGCGTGTGCTCGAAGCCAAGTCCCGGGAG
>JAYVJS010000025.1:0-5982 GCA_043769075.1 Gemmatimonadota bacterium
CCAGGCGAATCGACCACCTCACGCTCGAGCTCAAGGACGATGCCGGCGACTACGGCCGTCTTCGGGTATCGGTCAGTGGCCCCCTGGTGCGGGCGACGATCATGCCGACCGACCCCGCCATGGCTGACCGTTTGTCATTGGAGATCCGTCAACTCAAAACCAACCTCGAGGCCAGGGGCTTTCCTGAGCCGAAGGTCACCATCCAAGCGCCAGCGGCCGCGGAACCGATTCTGGCGGCTCCAGTCGTCCGGGAATTGGGGACTGCACAGCCGCCCCCAGGACAGTCAAACCCGCAACGGCCGGGCGAAGACGATCGGCGGGGCCGGTGGGCCGCCGGTCGGGATCAGCGACGGGACGACCAACGCCCCCAGGATCAGAACCGTAAGTCACCGCAGAACCAAGGAGGAGACCCGCAATGACGCTTCCCCTCGCCGCCGTCGGGACGACGGCGCCGGCACCGGCCAAGTCGGAGCGAACGGAATTGGGCAAGGACCAGTTTCTCAAGTTGCTGGTAACCCAACTCAAGTTCCAGGACCCGCTCAACCCACTCGAGCCGGACGCCTTCGCCGCCCAACTGGCCCAATTCAGCTCGGTCGAGCAACTGACCAAGCTCAATGAGACCATTGCGGCGCAAGGCCAGGACTCAGCCTTGCGAACTTTGCTCGACAAGACCACGCTCGGCGCCTCGCTGATCGGACGGCATATCGTGGCGGAAGGCAATGACTTCACCGTGGGTGCTGACGGAGTTGCGACGATTCACGCCAAGGTAAGCGGCGACGGCGGCAAAGCGACCCTCGTCATTCTCGACGCGAACGGGAAGCCAGTGGCCGCCAAGCCGGCCGGCGTGGTCAAGGGAGGATCGCAGACCATCAACATCCCCGCCGGTCTGCCGGCCGGGACGTATCACTACCGGCTTGACGTCGAGTCGGCGAATGGCGATCGAGTATCAGCCCAAACGTTTACGGACGGCGTCGTCGACGGCGTGGTGTTCGAAGCAGGTGTAGTGTGGCTCAAAGTTGGCGGCCGGAAGATTCAACTCGACAAATTATCGGAGATAACCCCTTGACGTCAGGAGAGATCTAACCATGATGCGCGCACTTTTTGCCGGCGTGTCCGGCCTCCGCAACCACCAGGTGCGGATGGATGTGATCGGCAACAATATCGCAAACGTGAACACGGTGGCGTTCAAATCGTCCCGAGTCACCTTTGCGGAGTCGTTCAATCAATTGCTGCAGGGCGCCACCCGGCCCCCAGCCAATTCCGGCGGACGCAACCCGACTCAGATTGGCAACGGCATGAACATCGCCAGTATCGACACCAAGTTCACCCAAGGGACCCTCATCAGCACCGGGGTAAAGACCGACGTCGCCATTACCGGCGACGCCTTCTTCGTCACCAAAGGCAACGGCAAGTCGCTTTACACGAGGGCCGGCAACTTTCAGTTTGATGCGAACGGGCGTTTGGTCGCCCCGAGCAATGGTTTCATCGTCCAGGGCATCAACGCCGATAGCCTCGGCAATTTCTCGGCTTCCTCGGCCGTGACCGACATCGACCTGACTCTCAACCGAAAGTCACCGGCCCGAGCTACCCAGGAAGTCACCCTGGCCGGTAACCTCAACCTGAACCAACGGATCACCCAAACCAGTCCGGCCACGATCTCCGAGCCCCATCTGATGTCGATTACCGCCTTCGACACCGTCGGACAGGCCCACAACTTGGTGATGCGGTTCGATCAAGTCTTTGCGGGAACGCCGCCGGCTCCGAACAACACCTGGACCTTCGCGATCACCAGTACCACGGCCAACGTTGAGGCGATCGACAACGCCATCCCACCGGCCGCGACCCCCCTCGATACCAATCAAGGCGTCGTGACGTTCAACGCGAACGGTCAAATGGTGGACTTCAGTAACGGCTCGGTCAGCCTGTCGACGGAACCGGTCCGGATTTTGGTCACCCCGGCCTCGGGGGGCACCCCCTTCGAAGTCAAGATGGACCCGGGAAGCATTAACGACATCAACGGCCTCTCCCAATTCGCCAACCCCTCGAACGCCGTGTTCTCCAGCCAGGACGGCTACACGAGCGGCGATCTCCAGGATCTGGCGATCGACTCGAGCGGGGTGATTACCGGGTTTTACACCAACGGGGTCAGCCGCCCGGTCGGCCAGCTTTCACTGGCCAACTTCAGCAACCCCTCGGCGCTACTCCGCCGGGGTGACAACATGTTTGAGCCGTCGCCCAACACCGGGGTCGCTGTCTTGGGCTTCGCGGGCACCAGCAACACGTCGACGATCACCTCGTCGGCCCTCGAGTCCTCCAACGTAGACCTCGCCGAGCAGTTTACCGATTTGATTACGGCTCAGCGGGGATTCCAGGCGTCCGCCCGAATGATTACGACGGCGGACGAGGTCTTGACCGAACTCGTCAATCTGAAGCGGTAACATCCCATCGACCGAGGCGGGCGCCACCACCGGCGTCCGCCCTCGGATGTCCCCTTCCGCCTCTCCCGGCGGCAAGAACCTCCCGGCTGGTCCGGAAGAGAATTCCCGCTCGAGTTCGCCCCCGCCGCAGAGGTTTTAGGTAACCCGCCGTGTAGCAACGACTTCGGCCTCCTGACGTCAGTCATCGATCGGCGGTACGGCGGTTGCTTTTCACCGGGGCAGAAGCCACATCACTCCGATGACATCCAAGGTGTTGAACATGTCCGAAACAGCGATTCCCGAGGCCGGCGCCGCCGAGGGCGCCGAGGGGCACGCCGAGGCCAAGAAGGGTCCGAAGAAGATGCTCCTCCCCTTGGTCGTTGGCCTGATGACCCTCGCGGGCGGTGCCGTCGGCGTGATGGTAATCGCCCCTAAGCTCGTCGCTAGGCGCGAGGCGGTCCAAGAGGGCCTCGAGGCCCCGCACGAGGAAGCCAAAGAGAAGGAGGGCGAACCCGGCAAGGCCGAAGGCGAGAAAGGCCCGATCTTCAAGATCGACAACTTGATCGTCAACCCGGCCGGCTCTCAAGGGTCACGATTCTTGATGGTCTCCGTGGCCGTCGAAACTCCCGATGGCAAAATGGAGGAGACCCTCCGTCACAAGGAGGCCCAAATCCGGGACCTGGTGATCTCCCTGCTCGAGAAGCAAACGATGGAGACCTTGGGTACCGAGGGAATCCGCGACGAATTGAAGGCGCAGTTGGGCGACACCATTTCGGCGCTCGTAGGGACCAAGACGAAGCTCAAAGTATTCCTTCCGCAGTTCGTCATCCAGTAAGCGCTGCGCAACGAATGACTGGACCGGGAGCAGTTGGATCGGCGGGCGAAAGCAACGATCCTCTCAGCCAAAAGGATATCGACCAGATGCTGGGGGCCGGCGGCGCCGGCCCGAGGGCCGGCCGAAGCCGTGCGGTCGAAGTCATTGCCTACAATTTCCTCCGGCCTCCCCGGATCTCGAAGGACCGACGGGTCCAGCTCGAATCGATCTTTGCCCGATTTGCGCTCTCCATGCAATCCATGTTGTCGACTCGGCTCCGGACACCCATGGACGTCACCTATTCCATGGAACAGGCCACGTTCTCCGAATACGTCCTCTCCGTGGCGAACCCCTGCGCGGCGTTCGTGTTCTCGCTAGGCGGACCCAAAGGGGGGCAGGGCGTCCTTGACCTGAGCGTGGACTTGGCGTTCTACATCGTCGACCGGGTGTTCGGCGGGCCAGGCGAGGTGACCCCGATGCAACGGGGGCTTACTCCGCTTGAACAAACCGTCTCGCGAGGAGTCGTCGACAAGCTCTTGGTGGTCTTTAAGGAGGCGTGGACGGAGCAGATCGCCTTTGAACCCGAGGTCGAAGGTTTCGAGTCCACCCCGGAAATGCTTCAGATCGTCGCGTTGGAAGACAACGTCCTCGTGGTCAACCTCGAAGTGCGAGCCGGCCAATTCGCGGCCCTGGTGGCCTTGTGTATTCCGCTGCTCGCGCTGGAAAGCTTTCTTGGCGAAAAGGGCGGCGCTGGCCGAGGGCTCACCGGTCGCCAGGATTCCACGCCGGCCCAGCGGGCTAGGGTCGAAACGGCCGTCCGGGGCTCGCAAGTGGCCGTTGTCGCGCGATTTCCAATGATCAACCTCGCGGCCCGGGAAGTGGCCGGCCTCAAGATCGGCCAGATCATCCAAACCACTCAGCCGATCGACGGGCCAATCGAAGTCCACATCAATGGCTCTCGCCGGTTCATCGGCCAACTGGGCCAGTATCGGCGAATGCTCGGACTTCGGATAACCGATCCCGTGGAGGTCAGATCCGGGTCGGCGTCTCGGCGTCCACGTCGCGGCCGAATTCAATGATCGACTCACTCACGGACTTGACATGGCACCCTTGAAAGATCTCGCGGCCGGAACCGACGCCGCGGCCACCCCATCGTCGCTCGACACGCTACTCGACATGTCGCTACCGGTCTCGATCGAGTTCGGTCGAACCTCGATGACGGTTCAGGAGGTGCTGGCGCTTGGGGCGGGGTCGGTCATCCAGCTCGAACGAATGGTTGGCGAGCCGATCGACATCTTCGTGAGCGATCGGAAGCTCGCCGAGGGCGAGGTCGTGGTGATCGGTGAACACTTCGCGGTCCGAATCACCCGGATCCTGGTCGACCATGAGACCGAGGCGGCCGTCTGATGGGTGATGGGTTGATTGGACTGCTGGCCGCCACGTCGATTACCGTGGGACTCCTGCTGCTCGCGCTCCGGCTCCTCAAGCGATTCGATCGCCGACGGGTCGGCTCCGGCCGGGTTCCGATTCGAATTCTCGATCGGCTCCCGCTCGGAACGAAGCAGGGTTTGATTCTCGTCCAGGTCGGCCGGCGGGTCCTGGTGCTTGGGTCGGCGGACCAAGGTCCCCGGCTCTTGACCGAGCTCCGCGGGGAAGACCGCCTGGCCGCCATCGAGCCAAAGCCCGCCGGCACCGCCAAGGATCCTGAGCTGCGGCGGCTGCTATCGCGGCTCACTCTCACGTTGGTAGTCGCTCTGGTCGGGCTCTCACGGCCGGCCGGCGCTCAGGTACCGAAGTCAAACCCCGCCCCCAGCCGGGCCGTGGCCATCTCGCCGCCGACTTCAATTGCCCCGTCCAAGTCGGCGCCGCCCGTCCCGGGCGCCGCCGCAGAGCGGCCGCGCGTCGACGGGCCGGCTGCGCCATCAGTCGATGTCAGGATCGGCCAGGGCGCCGATCAGTTGAAGTTGACCGGGACCGTGGGTCTCGTCGTTTTCATGGGTGCCCTCACCCTGTTGCCCGCCGTCGTTCTCCTGATGACGAGCTTCACTCGGATCCTGGTCGTACTCCATTTTCTCAGGTCGGCCATCGGTACTCAGGGTAGTCCGCCGGGCCAATTGCTGGTAGCGATCGCCGTCCTCCTGACCGGGGTCGTGATGCACCCGGTGATCGAAGAGGCCAACAAGATCGCGATTCAACCATACCTCGACGGCCGGATCGAGCAGGCCGATGCGTACCGTCTCGGCGTCCAGCCATTCAGGCGTTTCATGCTGGCCAACGTCCGGGAGAAGGACGTGGCCTCGTTTGCCAATCTGAGCGGCGTCGAGGCCGGGTCCGAAGACGATCTGCCGACGCTGGTCATTGTGACCGCGTTCGTCACCAGTGAGCTCCAGACCGCGTTCTGGATGGGCTTTGTGATCTTCCTCCCGTTCGTGGTGGTCGACCTCCTCGTCGCGACCGCCCTGATGAGTCTCGGCATGTTCATGGTGCCGCCCGTCATGATTTCATTGCCTTTCAAGCTCCTTTTGTTCGTACTCGCCGACGGCTGGGCCCTGATCGGCCAGAACCTCGTCGCCAGCTTCAATCGGTGATCCGATGAGTGTCTCGTACGCGTCCGAGCTGATTCGACAAGCCGTGATGATGACGTTGATCACCGCCGCTCCGCTGTTGCTGTCGGCGCTGACCGTGGGCTTGCTCGTGACCCTACTCCAAGCCGTGACCCAGCTTCAGGAACAGACCCTCACGTTTCTCCCG
>JAYVJS010000026.1:0-4515 GCA_043769075.1 Gemmatimonadota bacterium
AATTCCCCGGGCTTGGCCGGCAAGACGGCCGAGGAGGTCGAGGTGCTCCTGGGCGTGTAGCGGCTCGTACAACACCCAGTGGGACCAGGTCACTAACTCGGAGAGCACCTCGCTCGGCCGCATCGGCGACATCGACGTTTCGGTTCCGATGGTGGGAAACAGGAGAATCTCCGGTACCACCGTCTCCGTCCAACGCCCTCCGAGATCTTCCGGCGAATAGCCGGTCTTCTGCCGCCTGGAGAAGTTACTGCCGTCAACCAGCTGCGTAACCGAGCGGAGAAGCTCATGGCCGCCGCTTCGCAGCGCAATCTGGGATCGAAATCCATGAATCTGAGCGGCGGTTCCCGTTCGCTCCAGGAACGCAATATCATCGGTCGCGATGGTCCAACCGCGGCTGGCCAGGAGCGCCGTGGTGGTGGATTTCCCGGTTCGGGAATTTCCCACGAACATCCACCCTCGCCCGCCGGGGTCGATCAACGCGGCCCCGTGGACGTGGTACCAGCCGATTCGGCGGAGGACGAAAACAAGGGCCACCAGGAGAAAGCCCCGTTCGGCCTTCTCGAAATGGTCGAGCGCGGCTTGGGTCACCGACAACTCGACGGTCGGTTGATTGGCCGAGACCACCGCTTCGGCCGCGTGGTCAGTCCACCGAATCCGGACGGTGCCGTCTGGGGGCCCCGCTTGGATTTCGATCCCCTCCTGCGGGAACGAGGCCCGGGCGTCAGCGAGGGGTTGTAAAGACGTCACAATCCGGGCTTCGATCCGGAAGGCGCCAGGCCAGGTTAAGCAGGACCCCTCGAGCCAGCGGACTAGCGCCGCCCTTAGGGCATCGTCGCCGCAGTCGACCACGAATCCCGGCGAGACCGTGTCGGGGGCGCTCATTGGCTCCGCCCCGGCACGAGCGAACGGGGCAGGGCTTGGCCCCCCCGTGGCTTGAAGCGAGTCCGCGTCACCTGCTCCTCCCTACCATGCGGGTTTCCCTCGGGTTAGCCCAACCTCACAAGCAAGCACCAGGCCGAGGTGACCGGCGGCGAACCATAGCGCGCTTAAGTCCGTGCGGCTCATTATCGTCCAGTTCGCTCGCGGTCAGCACCCGCCTCAAACGGGTGCTGTTGCATTGACGATACGATGAGGATTTTCGCCCGACAGTTTCTTGACATCGGGTATCGTCGAGCAAACAGCTATCCATTTGATTGGTAACATCTTAGCTGGTGGGGCTCCAGGAATCGAGCAGCGGCCTATCGCTTGCAACGACAGACCGCAGAGTCGTAGCGTGTCCATTTTTAGTCAGAAAGGTCGATCCATGAAGAAGCCGTTTGCCGCACCCAAGTTGGTTGAAGAAAAAAGCCTCGGCGCCTTGACCCTTGCCGTCCGATTGGTGTCTGCCCCCTAGTATGGCGGCGGCCAAGATGCCCTGCAACGCGTGTGGCCGCTTTGCGACATAATTGGGACATTGGACCGAGTTGGGGCCCGCTCCGGTGGCAACCGTTGCGGGCTTTCGCTCTCCCGCCGAGTGACTCGTCGCACTCTGTTGCACGGCGTCTTCTAAATCCGCGACGTCGGTGAGCTTTTCCGATGACCTTGGAGTCCATCAAAACGGAGGCCGTAGCGGCCGGGAAGAGCCTGTTCCTCGGTTCCTGGCCTTGCATCCCGACCCTTGGCGCTCTATAATTAGGGGCTATAAGGACTTACGGAAAAACACTTGAGCCGCAGAGCAGCCGAGGAAAGCAGAATGGGGTACGACAAGCTGGCAGTTGTGACCAAGCACCGCCACCACGAAACCGACACCGGGTCGGCCCGAGTCCAGGTGGCGCTACTCACCGAGCGGATCAACTCCCTCACAGATCACTTTCGGGCCCACGCGAAAGACCACCACGGTCGGCGCGGCCTGCTCAAAATGGTTGGTCAGCGACGGCGTCTTCTGACGTACCTTCGCAATACCAATCTGGTGACCTACCGAGCGCTCATTCAAGATCTCGGGCTCCGACACTAAGCATTCACCACGACACCAGGGCGTCCACGACAAATCGGGACGCCCTGCGTGTATTTGGTGGTGCTCATCACTACGAGGATATCGCTGTGCATCGCATTGAAACCACGTTCGCCGGACGGCGTCTCATTCTTGAGACGGGCCGTCTTGCCAAGCAAGCCGCGGGGTCAGTTCTGGTTCAATTTGGGGACACGGTGGTACTCGCCTCCGTCACCGTCAGCCCGAATCAATCCCACCTGCCGTTCTTTCCCCTGACCGTTGAGTATCGCGAAAAGACCTACGCGGCGGGCAAGATCCCGGGCGGTTTCTTGAAGCGGGAAGGTCGCCCGTCCGACAAGGAGATTCTGGCCGCTCGGATCATCGACCGGTCGATCCGACCGCTGTTTCCGGAAGGCTTCAAGAACGAAATTCAGGTGTTCATCACGGTGGTGTCCGCCGATCAGGAGCACGATGCCGACGTGCTGGGCGCTTACGCGGCGTCGGCGGCGTTGTCGATCTCGCCGATTCCCTGGAACGGTCCGTTGGCCACCGTCCGGGTCGGTCGGGTCGACGGTAACTGGATTCTGAACCCGACCTTCCATCAGCTCGAGTTCTCTGACCTCGATATCTCGGTGAGCGGGAGCGGCCAGTTCGTCGACATGGTGGAAGGCGGTGCGGCGGAGGTTTCCGAAGCGGACGTCGTCGAAGCCCTCAAAGTGGCTCAAAAGGGCATCATCGAACTCCGGGGTCATATCGAAACCCTGGTGGCCAAAGAAGGCCAGAAGAAGATGTCGTGGGTCAAGCCCGAATACGACAAAGCCGTGACCAAACGGGTCAAGGAGTTGTCCGAGAAGGACATGACCAAGGCGATCAATCACAAGGACAAAGCTGGCCGGGCGGCGCAGCTGAAGACCATTCGCCAGGCGACCATGGCGACGATCGCCACTGAGTTTCCGGACAAGATCAAGGACGCTGAGCACGAGTTCGAGGAAATCGAGTACCGGGTCATGCGAGCCCAGGTCCTGGACAAGGGCGAACGGATCGACGGGCGAGACCTCGAAACGGTCCGGCCGATCTCGATCGAAACCGGTTGGCTGCCTCGGGTCCACGGCTCGGCACTCTTTACCCGGGGGCAAACCCAGGCCCTGGTCGCAGTTACGTTAGGCACCTCAGACGATGAACAACGGATTGACTCGATCGACGTTCCGGGCGAGTCGACGAAGTCGTTCATGCTCCACTACAACTTTCCGCCCTATTCGACCGGCGAAGTCCGGCCCCTCCGCGGCACCAGCCGCCGTGAAATCGGGCATGGCGCGTTGGCGGAACGGGCACTCCAAGCCGTATTGCCGGATTTCGAAGGATTCCCCTACACGCTCCGCGTCGTGTCCGAGATCCTGGAGTCGAACGGGTCGTCGTCGATGGCCACGGTCTGCGGCGGCTCACTCGCGCTGATGGATGCCGGGGTGCCGATCAAGGCCGCATGCGCCGGCGTGGCGATGGGCCTGATCATGGAAGGCAAGAAAGTGGCGGTCTTGACCGATATTCTCGGTTCCGAAGACCACTTGGGCGACATGGACTTCAAGGTGGCCGGCACCGAAAAAGGGATCACCTCGATCCAAATGGACATCAAGATCGACGGCCTGACCCTCGAGCTGATGGCCGACGCGCTCGAGAAGGCCCGCCGAGGCCGGCTCCACATTCTCGGCGAGATGAAGAAGGCTCTGGCGGCCTCTCGGGCCGACCTGTCGCCGTTTGCGCCTCGGATCTTCACCATCATGATCAAGCCCGACAAGATCGGCGACGTGATCGGACCGAAGGGCAAGACGATCCGGGGCATCCAGGACGCCACCGGTGCTAAGATCTCGATCGAAGACACCGGGTTGGTTACCATTGCGGCCGTCGGCGGCGAAGCCGGCGATAAAGCCCGTGAAATGGTCATGGCGCTCGTGGCTGAGCCCGTGGTCGGGATGATTTACGAAGGGCCGGTAAAGAGCACCACCGCCTTCGGCGCCTTCATCGAAATCATGCCGGGCGTTGAAGGCCTGCTCCACATCAGCGAGTTGCAGCATGCCCGGACCGAAAAGACCGAGGACGTCGTCAAAAAGGGCGATGTCGTCAAGGTCCAATTGCTCGAAGTCGATGAGCGGGGCCGGATGCGGTTGTCTCGGAAGGCGTTGTTGCCGAAGGAGTGACCGTGGTCCGGGAGCAACTCGACGAGCGGCTCTTCCGGACCACCGCGCCGAACGGGCTCAACGTCCTCACTGAGCATCTACCGGGCCTTCGGTCGGCCGCGGTCGGGGTGTGGGTCCGATGGGCTAGCGGCCATGAGCGGCCTGAGCAGATGGGCGTCGCCCATCTGCTCGAACACATGGTATTCAAGGGCACTCGGAAACGGACCGCCAAGGAGCTGGCCCATGCTCTCGAAGTCCGCGGCGGGTCGCTCGACGCCTACACCAGTCGCGACCATACCAGCTATCAAGCCCACGTCCTCGATCAGGACCTTCCCCTCGCACTCGACATCCTCACGGATCTGGTCCGAGCCCCGC
>JAYVJS010000027.1:0-6628 GCA_043769075.1 Gemmatimonadota bacterium
CGCAACGAGCACCCGACGCCCTTCGTGTGGACCGCAACCGTCACCGCCATCCTGGCCAAGGTCCGCAAAGCAAAAGAGACTTTGGCATCACACCACTAGAACGCCGGCGCAGTAAGCGGCAGCTAAGTTCCAAATGACATCGAACGCCGCGAAGCCTACCCCATATTTCAGGCGGCGCAACCGGTCCCAAGGCAAAATACCAGGATTTTGAGGCCCGTTAGGCCCGGCGGCGGCACCGCTACCAGGATCGAGGTGTTGGTGAATAGGGTCACGGGTGAACCGATGCCACTCATCCCGAAATCGAAACTCGGGCACCCGCCCGGCGTCCCATCCGGGACCCAGTTGCGGTAGCGCGTGGTTCGGACTTGGCCCAGCGAATCTTAGTCGAACCACCAGCCGAACCTGGCGGTCTGCCGGAAATGAGGCTCCCATTCGTGATCGTCTAATTGGCTCCCCCCGGGAAGCTCTGGCTGGTCGGGCTCAACCGCCACGTCCCTGCTTGGCCCGGCTCCAATCTCACCGCCCCCCGTTAGGTTTCCAGGATTCCCCGCGATTTCCCGGAGCCACATGCTGACCCTACGCGCCGCAATCCTCGCCCTCGCCCTGACGCCGCGGCCGGCCCCCGCCCAGACCTTCGTGGCCGACCGTCCGCCGAGCACCACGATGAGCGGGTTCGGCGCCTCGCTGCTGATCATCGGCAATGAAATTGCCATCGGGCGCTCCGAAGCCGGCCTCTTCGGCGCCACCGTTGCCTCTCCGCGCGGCGGCGGCGTCCACCTATTCCGGCGCGGCCCGGACGGCAATTGGACCGAGCACGCCTCGATCGACCCCTCCGACCCAGCCCCTGGAAACGGTTTCGGCGCCAGCCTGGCCGGCGCGGGCGATCTGCTGGCGGTGGGCGCTCCCTCCACGGGAACGGGCGCCGTCTACCTGTTCCAACGAGCCCGCCTGGCCTGGCGGCAGGTCGCCAAAATCAGCCTTCCCGATGGGGCCAAGACTGACGGGTTTGGGCTCGTGCTTGCCCTCCGAGCCGACTTGCTGCTGATCGCCGCCCCCGGGCGGGACTCGGGCCGCGGTGCCGTCTACGCGGTCCGACGACGCGGCTCCACCTGGACCGCCCCCGAAACGGCCGCAACCGGGATCGAGCCTAACGATCGGTTTGGATCCGCCCTGGCCCTCGACGGGAACCGGGTGCTCATCGCCGCGCCGGGCCCGAACCCAGTCCGCGGCGGCGGTCCGAAGGACCGGCCCAAGCCGGGGACCGCCACGGTGTATCGGATCGCCCGCGGCACCCTGGTCGCCGAGGGCACCTTGGCTCTTCCAGCCGCCGACAGCGTCGTGGCCCTCGGCACCGCGGCTCACCTCGTCGGGAACGACGCGTTCGTCTCAGCGCCGACGGCCGATCGCGGCGCCGGCGCCGTCTATCGGTTCGCACGACAACCCGACGGGTCGTGGCGCGCAACTGATAAGATGGCCGCAGACCTGGTGCCTCCGGCGGCAGGCCCAGTCCCCCGGCCCGCGCCCGGGTCGCAAGGGTTGGGCATGGCCATCGCCAAAGCGGGCGGCCAACTCCTCGTCGGGGCGCCTTCGTTCTCGAGTTCCCGGGACGGGGCGGTCTTTGCCTTCGCAACGAGTGGAGCAGGTTGGAAGCAAGCCCAACGGATCACGGCCGAGTCGGGGGCTCGGAGCGGATTCGGCTTGGCCCTGGCCGGCTCGGCCACCCTGGCCGTGATCGGGGCCCCAACCGGCGACTTCGGTGAAGGGCTGGCGTTCGTGCTGGGCCAGGAAGCCGGCCAGTGGAAAGTGTTAGGCAGACTCATCGACACCCCCCACCAGCTCCCCACCGTCGCCGGGGGCACCGAGAAGAAGTGCGAAGCCGGCGCGACCCAGGGTTACACCTGCCAGGACGTCGACCTCCAGTCATTCCTGCCGATCAACGCGATCGGGGGGAAGCGCGGGGTCGAGCTGAACGACATTTGGGGGTGGACCGACCCGGTCACCGGCAAGGAATGGGCGCTGGTCGGGCGGGTCGACGGGACCTCGTTCGTGGATGTGAGCGACCCCGTTAACCCCCGCTACGCCGCCGACTTGCCGATGACGCCGGGGTCGCGGCCCAACTCCTGGCGGGACATCAAGGTCTACAAGAACCACGCCTTCATCGTGGCCGACCAGGTCGGGCAGCATGGGATGCAGGTGTTCGATTTGACTCGGCTCCGGGGGTTCAACGCGGCCCCGGTGACCGTGGCGGCCGACACGATTTACGACAAGATCGCGAGCGCCCACAACATCGTGATCAATGAGGAGACCGGCTTCGCCTACACGGTCGGCAATAGCGGCGGTGGCGAGACCTGCGGCGGCGGTCTCCACATCATCGACATCCGGGAGCCGCGGCTTCCGACATTCGCCGGCTGCTGGGCGGACCGCTCGACGGGGATTACCCGAACCGGATACACCCACGACGCGATGTGCGTCACCTATCGCGGCCCCGACACCCGCTACAGCAATCGAGAAATCTGCTTCAACTCCTCGGAAACCGCGGTCGGGATCGCGGATCTCTCCGACAAGGCCGGCCCGAAACGGATTGCAGTAGCCGAGTATCCCAACACGGCGTACGCGCACCAGGGGTGGCTCAGCAATGACCACAAGTACTTCTTCCTCGACGACGAGGGCGACGAGGCGGGGGGGCTGGTGGCCAAGACCCGAACGCTCATCTGGGACGTATCGAAGCTCGACGAGCCGGTCCTGATCAAGGAGTTCCTCGGCACCACTTCGGCGTCAGACCACAATCTCTACATCCGGGGCCGGTACATGTACCAGTCCAACTACTTGGCCGGGCTCCGGGTGGTGGACATCGCTGATCCGGCCAACCCGGTTGAGGTGGGCTACCTCGATACCGTGCCCTGGGGAGAGAATATTCCCGGGTTTGAAGGGTCGTGGAGCAACTATCCCTATTTCAAGAGTGGTACGATCATCGTGTCGAGTATCGGGCAGGGGCTATTCGTCGTGAAGCACCGGGCGATGACCCCCGTGCCGTAAGACACGGAACCCGCACTCGAAGGGCGCCGCGGCACTCTTCGCGCGGGCCTAGCGGTCGTGAGGCTTCCGATGCTCGGGGATTAGCCCATACCATCTTGCTCACCTGAAGGCGGCGATTTGGAGGCAACGTACGCCGAGTAGGATTTCGGCCACGCCGAAATGACTGCAACGTCGGATGCCATCGGCACCCGATCCAGCGACTACGAGGATGCTGTCCTTCATAAAGCGGCCTGTCATGCGGAGGCAACAGCCATCGTGACTCGCGACCCAGCCGCCTTCGCCGCTGCCTCATTGCGGCCATAGCCTTCCGCTTCCTATCCTCGGCGTTGTTCGTGCCGAAGATGCTCCAGCTCGGCTCGCAGCGGCTCCCAATATTCGCGATCCGCTTGTTTCCCACGAATCTGCTCGCGGGCTAACTCTAGTTCGAGGGTGCTTCGATCGCGTTCCTGGGCCGCGCCGATCAGCGGCCGAGTCTGCCTTACGTTGTCAGCAACATCCGGAAAGGTCGTTGCTAGTTCGATCAGCACGTCGGCCCCTCGGGCCTCTCGGAGCCAGAAATGGGCCTGATCTCCGGCGGGGTCGTCTCGATGCCGCACCATGTCGGCCTCAATCAAAGCGCCAATGATCGGCCAGTCCTTGTCGCGCTGGGTCTTCTTCGTTTGGACCAGATCGTCGAGCGCGATGACCGCGACCGGCCCACCATCGAGGTCGATCTCAATTCGGCGCCGCCAAACAGCCGCCACGTCGGGAAGCTGGGGCGGTCGAGTCATCAGGTCGAGCCGAAGGCCAGCCACGTCGGGTCGGCGGCAGCGAAAGTGGACCGCGTGCCCCCGATCCAGAAGGTCGAAACGGAGGGGCGGAACGGCGATCAGAGTGGCATCAAGATCGGCAAGGGCGCGGTTCCAAATTTGGCAAGGTTGCCGGCGCCGCGGCCAGCACGAGGTCCAAGTCGCGACTAAACTCCGCCCCCCCGTAGAGGATCGAGGCTTGGCCCCCCATGAGGAGCGTCTCCACCTGGTGTTGGCGAAGGGTAACCAACGCGCTCTGGATCGGGGTCGGGATCAAGGGAACCTCCGAGCGCAAGGTAGTCGGCCCAGAGGGCCGCAGACGCCGCCCAACGAGCGGCGGGCGACATCAAGTACCACTCCATCCGCTCGTCCCCAACCTGCCGGGCGATTTGCTCTACCAAACGAAGGGGGAGGGGGGATCGGGCTGGCATGCCCTCCAATCTGCGAGCAAGCAACCCCCAAGGTCAATGAGGGCCCCGACCCCTTGGCGCGTTCGGGGCCATGCCCCATATCTTGGTGGCCACCTTTTGAGGCAGACTCTGGTGCAAACTGAACTCGCCCTAGTTGAGAGGTACCATTTCAGTTCGAGATCTCCCCGAGCGGTTTGGCTGTTGCTCGCCGGTCTGGCGTTCTCTCCCGGCATCGTGGCCGGCCAGAACGTACCGGCAACCAATCAGACCGTTGACGCCGAACTAGACACCAGCCTCGGCAACGGCGACCACCTGATCTACGTCAACAACCGATCCTCGGTCGAGATCATCGTCACCAGTGTCCGCCTGATCGACTGCGAGAACGTCCAGGGCTCCTGTTCCGTTATCAAGAAGAAGATCAGGCTGAACCCCGGCGGCCGGGTCCTGGTTCATCGGGTCCGGGCCCGGTACCCGGACCAGAGTTTCTCGTTCCGATACAGTTTTACCTGGGAGGGCGTGGCGGCCGAGGGACCGACGGCACAGGATGTGGCGAAGGACAGTACCGCGCTGATCGTCGATTCGGTGATCGTCAGGCCGGCCGTGGTCGACCTCCAGGTCGGGGAAACGCTCGACCTGAGCCAGGTTCTTGCGATCCGGGCCATGAATGCGGCGGGCCACGACTTGCCGAACGGGTATTTCTTTTCGCGGGTGGTGCTTGGTGAGGAGTTTGTGACTCTCGACGGCACGAAACTGACGGGACGAGCCGCCGGCACCGCGGCCGTCGCGATTACCGCCAGCATGGTGGCGGGGCCAGTTGTTTCGACCAGGGGTGCGGCTCGAATCCTAGTGCGGGTGCTGCCGTAGGGCCTTGAGCAAAGGAGACTCAAGACGCGGCAACCCAGATCCACAATCGCCACGGCCTCCTATCTGGGAAAGTTCAGAAGGCCCGCCCCAAGCGACAGAACAAGAGAGAGGGCGACGCAGACCTGAGCGAGCAGCCACCATCCCGCACGCCGGTACGTGACTATTCCGGCCACAATCAACGAGGCGCCAAGCGGCAGCGTCGCAAGTAGCGCTCCTCCGGGCAGGGACGCAGCGTCGTGACTCGTCACGAGCCAGTCGCCGAGGGCCACGAGGCCGAAGGAGAGCACCGGCGATCCCAGGAATCCCTCAAACGCGGCGGCATATGGCCTCATACGACGGCCGAGACGACTGTACTCAATCACAAGGGCTCCCTATTCTGATCAGGTAAGCGTTCGGACGGACCTGATCCGGGCTACATCTCGTCTCCTGCGACGTCACCCGGACCAGGACATCCGGAACAAATCACCATCGCGTTCACCCTCGGATATTAGGGACTCTCGCCCCACTCCTGACCGTCCCGCCACGGCCAGGTCGACAGAGGGGCCAACGGACTGGAACTTTACCTCGTGAATCCTCACTCCGTTGGCCGCCCCTTCCTGCCCTAGCCAACGAGCAGCGCGGTACAGGAGGTCCTGGTGCGGACCGGTAGGTGCATTCAGGTCATATCTCGCACGGAGCTGTCGGCTGAGCCACCCCACCGCCAGCCCTTCCGACCGGGTTAGAAGGTGGATGTAGTCGCCCTCGGCAACGTGCAGGAGCGCCGCCAACTCCGCCGGAATGGTCCAACGACCTGGAAGAAGACTGAGCCGAACCTGACCGGCGAAGGCGGCCCACGTCTCAAGACTACTCGGTACGCTATGCCGTCGGACGAAAGCGAGACTAAGATGATGCCAAAACCAGTCCTCCGGCATCTGCAGAATCCCCTGTGAAATGTACGGAATCCGTTCACAATCGCGCGAGTTACCGAGCCCTAGCCGGCCGGCGATATCGACGACATCATCCGGCCAGCTGAGTTGGTTGACTCTTGGAGCCGCTCGTGTGGCTGACCATGACTCCGGCTCCAGCTCGAGCGGGATGGCCTCACCCAGGACCGAACCCCCGCTTTCCACCCAGCAGTCGGTTGGCGCGCCCGGGTGGAGCCGCCAACTCATGAAGCCATCAACTGTCTGGCAAAGCACGGTCGTGTCCTGTTGCATCTGATGCCTCGATTCAACCTATCGGCAGGTCCCGGACCCGCCTAGCTCATCGACACGAAAGGCAAAGGCCCTCTCGGCCGGCACAACCAGACACCTTCAACGAACGGCTCCGGTGTCAGCGCCATCGGGCGGATGCGCACCTTCACCGATGCAGACGGTCCCGGAGCGGGCTGCAGCTGCAGACAAGAAGGGAACGGCGAGCAGTCCACCCACAACCATGAGGGCGAGATACAGCCGGCCCTTCCGCGTGTACTTGCTCATGTCGAACCAATCCCATCTGACGACCTTGGGATCTAACGGGCGGTCGACGCGCTCGCCCATTCTAAGCGTTTCG
>JAYVJS010000028.1:0-5431 GCA_043769075.1 Gemmatimonadota bacterium
TCTTCTCGGAGCCGGACGAATGCCGGGTGACGAAGCACCCCGTCAGGGGTCCACTCCCGCGAGCGGACTTCGCAGACGAACCGGGGCTCGACCCACGTCGTGGTGTTGATCTCGGGGACCGATTCGATCGGAGCCGGATCGGCCAACGGCTCGGCGACCGGCCCCTCGCACGGCGCCGAGGCCCGGGCAAGCGGGGCCAGCAGGGCGCGGTATTCGGCCAACTGCTTGTCAGTGAACCCGGTGCCCACCCGGCCGGCATAGACCAGTTGCCCGCGCACGTAGTCGGCCAAATGGAGGGCGCCGAACCCGCCTCGCCCGCCCCGGGGTTCGGTAAACCCGACGACGACGAAATCCGCGGTCTTGTCCGCTTTGATCTTGAGCCACGACTGGGTCCGCCCGGGCCGGTAGGGCGCATCGGCCTTCTTCGCGATCACGCCCTCGAGCCCCATCTGCGCTACCTGGGTGAGAAAGGGGGCGCCGTCCCGCTCGATGTGGTCCAGGTACCGAATCGGGCCAAGCGGTGGGAGGACCTTCTTCAAGAGTCGCTTTCGCTCGATCAACGGTAGCGGCCGGAGATCGAAATCTTCGAAGGCCAGCATGTCGAAGGCAAAAAAGGTGGCCGGCAATTCGATGGCCGCCCGGCGTATCTCGATTCCCTTGCCTAACCGGCCGCGACGTTGGAGCAGCGCGAAGCTCGGCACCCCTTTCGGATCGAGCACCACGACTTCGCCGTCCAAAATGGCGTTCTCGAGGGGTAACGCCTTCATCGCCCGGGCAATTTCTGGGAATACCGCGGTGTAGTCCGCACCACTCCGGGTGAACAACTGAGCGTCCCCCGCCCGATGGTTCGCGACCAGACGATAGCCGTCGAGCTTGAGCTCGAAGATCCAACCATCCTTTGAGAAACCCTCGTCGGCCGTCTCCGCCAGCATGACCTCGGTCGAGCCGGCCTCCACGAACCGGCGGGGAGCCTCGAGTCGGATCAGTTCTTCCCGAAGAACGTCCGCCGGAGTTCGGCCCGCCTTGAGGTCCTCAACCGTCAGCCCCGACAAAACCGACTCCTGGGCAAAGTCGTCACCCGGTTGTTTGACCCAGCTGTCGCGCTCCTTGATCAGGAGCCAGTCCTTCTCGCTCTTCTTGATCTTGACCAGTGTCCATTTGCCCCGAAGCTTGTAGCCCTTGAGCTCGAAGAGCAGCTTGCCTTTCTCCAACCCGGCTTTCGGATCCTCCAGGGGAACCCATTCGCCCCGATCCCAGACAACCACCGCGCCCGCGCCGTAGTTCCCTTCGGGAATGAGGCCCTCAAAGTCGCCATACTCGAGCGGGTGATCCTCGACCCGAACGGCCAGCTTCTTTTCAGTGTTGTCGTAGGACGGACCCCGCGGAACCGCCCATGACTTGAGGACCCCATCCATCTCGAACCGGAAATCATAGTGAAGGTGGCGAGCGGCGTGCTTGTGGACGACGAATAACCCGCCCGGCTGGGACGGCACCGCCTCGCCACCGAACGGTTCTGGGGTGCGATCGGCGGACCGCTTGGCCCGGTAGGCGGCAAGTTGGTCGGCTGGAGATGGCTCTTGGTCGGCCATAGTCCTCAATAATAGCTCGGCCATTCGCGTCGGATTGATGTCATTGCCGTTCAATTGGTTACCGCCAGTCGATTCGTTCTCGCGACATTGGTCCGGACTCAAAAACGGGACGCCATCTTGACAAGTTTATACGTGCACACATATTATGTAGACATGAACATCACTCTGTCGGTCGACCGACAGCTCGTCGAGCGGGCGCGAAGGGTCGCCGAGTCGATGGGCAAGAGTCTCAACCAGGTTATCAGGGACCATTTGGCCTACTTGGCCGGGGAGGGAGCGATGGACGCCGAATTGAAGGAGTTGAAACAGCTGTCGCTCGAATCAGGAGGACGATCCAAGGGCTGGACGTTCGACCGGGGCCAGCTCCATGAGCGGTCGTAGTTTCTTCGACACCAACGTCATGGTCTACACCGACGACGGTGATGCACCGTCGAAGCAAGCCAGAGCGCTCGAGTTGATCGCGGAGCACCGCCAGGGCCGCTCGGGCGTAGTCTCGACCCAGGTCATCCAGGAGTACTTCGTCGCGACCACCAAGAAGCTCGGCGTTCCAGCACCCGTAGCCCGCCGGAAGGCCGAGCTCTTCGGCCGGCTCGAACTGGTGCCGATTGGTCTCGACGATATCCTCGGGGCCATCGACCTCCATCGGCTCCATCAACTGTCGTTCTGGGACGCCCTGATTGTCCGCGCCGCCCTGGCATCAGGTTGTACCCGCCTGTACACCGAAGACCTGAAGCCGGGCTGGCGGCTCGACGGGCTCGTCGTCGTCAATCCCTTCCAATAGTCAATTCTTCGGAAGCGCGAACGCCTGGAGCTTGGCAGGCGCGGTCCCGCCACCCGTCGCAATCACCACCATTTGCCGACCGTCCCGCGTCCGATACGTCATCGGATTGGCGTAGCCTATCGCACCGAGCGGCCCTTCCCACAGCACTTTTCCAGTGACCTTGTCGAGGGCATACAACGCGGACCCGCCGCCGGTCGCGAAGAGCAGACCGCCCTTGGTAACGATCGCCCCAGGGGCCCCGGCCACCCCGAGGGGAGGCAATGTCAGCCCTTTCAGCAACGGATGGTTCCGGATTTCGGGCGAGTCGCCGAGCGTTACCTGCCACTGATGATCGCCGGTGGCCAGATTGATCGCCGTGAGGGTTCCATACGGTGGCTTGCTGATCGGAAGGCGGGCCGCCGCCCGCTGGGGATCGTCGGGGCTCAAGAGCGGTTTCGTCTCGAGGTCGAGGCCGGCCGAAAAGTCTAGCGCGTACGCCACATTCAGGGATTCCGAAGGCGTCGGCTTGATCAGCTTGAGCAGCGCCGGTTGGTTGGTTGCCTTGAGATAAATGATCCCCGTTTCCGGATCGTAGGCTCCCCCGCCCCAACCCGAGCCGCCGATGAGCCCCGGCGAGGCCACCGTGCCTTGAACCGAGGGCGGGCTGAACAACGGCCCGGTCCGATAGGCGCCGAGGGTCTTCAGCGCCAGCGCCTTGAGCGCGGGGGTGAAATCAACGACATCCGCCGCCTCGAAACCCTGCCGCGCATACGAAGCCGGCTTGGTCGGAAACGGCTGGGTGAGTGCCGCCCGCTCACCCGGAACATCGCTGGCAGGCACCGGGCGTTCCTCGATTGGCCACAGCGGTGTCCCGGACACCCGATCGAACACGAACAACATCCCCATCTTTGTCGGCATCGCGACGAAATCGACCGGCCGGCCGGCTTGGGTTACCCGGCCGAGGACTGGGGCGGTCGGGAGATCATAGTCCCACAGTCCGTGGTGGACCGTTTGAAAATGCCAGACCTTCTTCCCGGTCCGGGCATCCAAGCACACCAAGGACTCGGCAAAGAGATTGTCTCCAAGGCGTGCCCCGCCGTACCAGTCGTTACTCGGAGTGCTGACCGGCAAGTACACCAAACCCCGAGCCACATCGACACTGAACGGCGCCCAGACGTTGGTGTGCCCGGTAAACCGCCAGGCCTCCTTTTCCCACGTTGCGGAGCCTTCGCCGCCGGTTGGAATCGGACTCCACTTCCAGACTCGCTTGCCGGTCCGGACATCGAATGCCTGGATATCGCCCGGAGGATCGTTCCGGTAGGAAAACTTGTCGGCCACCCCGTTGCCGAAGATTACCAAATCGCCCCAGACGACCGGAGGCGACGTATTGGTGTAGCGGCGCCGGTTGACTTGCCAGACGAGGCTCCCGGCGAGGTCCACCTCCCCCTTGTTTCCGAAAGACGGAATCGGCTTTCCGGTCGCCGCGTCAAGCGCAATCAGCCGCCATCGGCTGGCCAAGAAAACCCGCCGGCTGTTGCCATCGGACCATAGCGTGACACCCCGATGGACGAACCCGGTGCCGTTAGGCGCCTGCCCGGCCTCGTATGCCTTGGGGTCGAACCGCCAGTACTCCTGCCCCGACACCGCATCGAGCGCGACCACTTGGTTGTACGGGGTCGAGAGAAACAGGGTATCGCCCACCATGACGGGGGTGGCCTGGAACAGGCCCGGCCTGGTTTTCCACCGAGGGAGCGGCACCTCGCCGGTCCTCCACTCCCAGGCCTTGGCCAGCCGGCCGACATTGCCGGGGTGTAACTCAGCGAGCACGGAGTACTTCATCGAGCCTGGATCACCGCCGTAGTTCGGCCAGTCGGCCTGTTGGGCGGAGAGCACCGCGGGCACTAGGAGAATCAGGAGGGCTTTGGGCATCACCGAATGTACGCCCGGGCCAGACATTCTCAACCGGCGCTCCTGTCTGTAGCTTAAGGGCCAACACCAAGGAGCTTCCCATGCCCGCTCGTTCCATCGGCACCGCCACCATTTCCTTCGGCTTGGTCTCGGTCCCGGTCCACGTCTACTCATCGGCCGAGTCGACCAGTGCCGTCTCGTTCAATCTGTTGCACAAGAAGTGCGGCACCCGGCTCAAGCAGCAATACACCTGCCCGAAGGACAGCGAAATCGTGGCCCGAGACGAGATGGCCAAGGGCTACGAATTCGCCAAAGACCAGTACGTCGTGTTCTCGGCCGAGGAGCTCAAGGCGCTGGAGGAAAAAGCCACCAACACGATCGACATCGCTGAATTCGTGCCGCTGGCCAAGGTCGACCGGATCTATCTCGAGAAAGTGTACTTCCTAGGCCCCGACAAAGGCGGCGACCGCGCCTACAAGCTGCTGGCGCAGGCCTTGGGCGACACCGGCCGCGCCGCCCTCGGCCAGTACGCCGCCCGGGGCCAACAACACCTGGTCCTGCTCCGCCCCATGAACGGGCTCATCGTGATGGAACAGCTCCACTACAAAGATGAGCTGAAGCCGGCCGGCGAGGTGCCCCTCGGCGAGGCCGAAGTGAAACCGATGGAGTTGACCTTGGCCAAGCAACTGATCGAGCAGGCGGCCTCCGACGACTTCCAGCCGGAGAAGTATCGGGACCTCGTGCGCGGCCGGGTGCTCGAGGCGATTCAGAAAAAGGTCGACGGCCAGGAGATTACGGCCGAAGCACCGCAAGCAGGAGGCGGCAAGATCATCGACCTGATGGAGGCCCTCAAAGCCAGCTTGGCGCGGGCGTCATAGTGGCGGCGTTCGTCGGGACTAGCGGGTACGCGTTCAAGGAGTGGAAAGGGCCCTTCTATCCGGCCAAGCTCCCGGACAAGGACATGCTTGGCTACTACGCCACTCAGTTTTCGACCGTCGAGATCAACAACACCTTCTACCGGATGCCCCGCGAAAAGAACCTCCTCGACTGGGCCGCGCAGGTCCCCGACGGATTCCACTTCGCGATCAAGGCCAGCCAACGAATTACCCATCACGCCCAACTTCGCGACGCCGGCGAGTTGGTGGGATATTTGGCGCAGACCATAGCCGTGTTA
>JAYVJS010000029.1:0-5459 GCA_043769075.1 Gemmatimonadota bacterium
TGGGACTGGACCAGTCGGTCGCAACGATCGTTGGGCGGGCCAAGACCCTTTGGCCGGCGGAGACCCTGGAGCGGCGCGCCGGCAAGCCCTAGTCATCGACCTCGCGGCGCTTGTCTTGGCGGGGCACCCGAAGCGCCGTCCACCCGGCCTCATCGCTCCGGCTGATCCGCTTTTGGGCCGCCAGCGCCTCCAGGACCAGTTCGCACCCTGTCACCAGCGTTCCCGGGTCGGTCCCGGGCCCTTCGGCGACCAGCTCCGCGACCGACACGAGTCCCGGTACCACGCGAAAGGCCTTGAGATACAACTCGCTGGCTTCGTCGCCCGAGATTTTGAGGGCCTGCCCGCTATCGAACCAGCTCACGATCCGTTCCACCGATTCGGCCTCGACCGAGTCGGCCCGGCCGAGGAAGGTCCGATTGCAGGCCCGGCGAATCAGTTCCTTGGCGATCGCTTCCGATCCCTGAAGCTCGCCTTCGTACTCCAGCTCGAGCTTGCCGGTCATCGCGGGAAGCCCGGCATATATGTCGCTGATCCGAGGCACGATCGGGGCCTCCCGATGAGCAACCGCCCGCCGCTCGGCGTTCGAGACCGCTGTCTCCAATAAGCTGATCGGCAACCGCTGGCTGACTCCGGACCGTTTGTCGACCCGCCGGTCGGAACGGGCTTCGAAGGCCACTCGCTCGATCACTTCCCGGACAAACTCCGGGATCCGAACCGCCGGTCCGGCCCGGTCGACCCAAGCCTCCTGGGTCGTGATGACGATGCCCAACTCGACCTCGCGAGGATAGTGGGTCTGGATTTCGGCGCCGATCCGGTCCTTGAGGGGGGTCACGATTTTCCCCCGCGCGGTGTAGTCCTCAGGGTTGGCCGTAAACACCAGGAGGACATCGAGCGGAAGGCGAATCGGATACCCCTTGATCTGGACGTCACCCTCCTGCATGATGTTGAATAGGCCGACTTGGATCTTGCCGCTCAAGTCCGGCAGTTCGTTGATCCCGAAAATGCCGCGATTGGCCCGGGGCAGGAGCCCGTAGTGCATCGTCAGCTCGTCACTCAGGAGGTGACCCCCCTTGGCTGCTTTGATGGGGTCGAGGTCGCCAATCAGGTCGGCGATCGTGACATCCGGGGTGGCCAACTTCTCGACGAACCGCGAGGTGCGATCGAGCCAGGCAATCGGCGTTCGACCCCCGAACTCCGCCACCGTCTCGCGGCCGAATTTCGAAATCGGGCCGAAGGGATTGTCGTTGACCTCGCTGCCGGCGATGACGGGGAGGTGTTCGTCAAGGAACCGCACCAGGCTCCGAAGCAATCGGCTTTTGGCCTGGCCGCGGAGGCCAAGTAGGATGAAGTCCTGCCGGGCCAGCAAGGCGTTGACGATCTGGGGAATAATCGTGTCGTCGTACCCATGGATCTCGGGAAACAGCGCCTGATCAGTTTCGAGGGCGACGAGGACGTTGGCCCGGATCTCGTCGCGGACCGACCGGTGGCGTCGTTGAGCGAGTCCCCAGGGGCTTGATTCGAGTTCGGCGAGGGTACGGGGGAGGGATTTCGGCATGGTACGGGAACCTCGGGTGCGGGCGGCGCGATGAAGGGGGTGTAAGTCGTTCTCACCAATTGACAAAGGCCCGGTTGGTCGTATCTTTCCGAGCTGTGTGTTTTCCGTGTCCTCTTGACGCGGACTTAAGTCAAGGACAATCTAAACCCCGCTCACGGAGGAGTTCCAATGTCGAAGTACGTTTTTGCTGCCGCTTTGCTGGCCCTGACGGCCTGTGGCGAGAAGAAGGCTGACATGCCGGCTGTTGATTCCGCCGCCGTTGCCGCCCCGGCCCCGGTCGCTCCCGCTGTTACTGACACGACCGCCATGGCGAAGCCGGACACCATGATGGCCGGCGACACGACCAAAGCCCACTAAGCTCGTCGCTGGACGCGCGTCGCAGTCGAGAGCCCCGAGGCCCAGCGTCTCGGGGCTCTTCAATTGGGGCCGAACGACTCGATTCGCCCCCCGCCGACGGTCGTCCCCGGTTCGACCTCGCGCCGAACCTTGGCCGAGCCGAACCAGGAACCGTCGTCGAGCTTGAGGATCGTGCCGAGTCGGGCCACGATTTTGTCGGCTTCGACGATCTCGCCGGTCAGTGGAATGTCGCTGCCGCCGATTGATCGAATCCTTCGAAGCAGCCAATTGGTGTGGCCTCGAAAATGGAGCCGGGCGACGGTCTCCTGGCCGACGTAGCAACCTTTGCTATGGGAAACGCCCGCGATCTCGCCGTAGTCGACCTCGGCCGGCATCGTGCGGTCGTCGATTTCGATCCCAAGAGCCGGAAACCCTTTGACGGCTCGTACCGCGGTGAGGTCCGCGGCGGTTCCGAGGATCGCCCCACCGCCTAACAACGCGCTGGCCGCCGCCTGGCACCCAGCGGCCGACCCCACGATCATCACCATAAACGGAGCGCGGGCGCTCTGCGGCCGGGCTATCCGAACCGTTTCGTCGCCAATCAAGACCGTGGTCGCGCGGCCGGGTTCGGGGCAGTGGCCGAGCCGGTCCCGAACCAATCCCGGGCCGGCATTTCCCAGAATCCACAGGGCCGCTGACGTGGGGGTCAGGTTCGCCACTCTGGCCACCCGAGGAGGAAACTGGCGCTGGAACAACGCCGCGAGCTGGGTTTCGATTACCTGGTCGGCGATCAGCACGAGGTCATCCTCCGCCGCGCCCCGAAGGACCCAGGCGTCCGCGATGATCATCCCTTTGGGGGTCAACAAGGCTCCGTAGACCATGCTTTCGGGGCCGGGCTTGACGACGTCATTGGTGAGAACCCCCTGGACACACTGAACCGCGCCGGGTCCCGTGACCGAAAATTGGGCCGCTTGGCCCGTCACGATAATCGGTCCCTGTTCAAGGAGTTGGAGCCGGGCTGCGGAAATTGAGGTGATCAGCACAATGGGAACGATACGCTGGTCGCGACGTCAGTCGTAGTAGCCGGCTACCCGGTAGGACCAGTCGAGTAGTTCGACCGGATGGGCAACGCCGGTCGCGATGCCCGCGGCGGCGAGCCCCGCTCCGATCTGCATCAGGCAGCCGGGGTTGCCGGTTACGATCAGATCGAGCCGAGGCGATGCCACTTGGATGGCGGCAATCTTCTCATCGAGCACTGCTCTCGATAGCTCAGGGTGCAACATGCCGTAAATGCCGGCGCCCCCGCAACAACGGTCCGAGCCAGGGAGCTCGCGCACGACGAGCAACGGAATCGCCGCCAGCATTGCCAGGACTTCAAGATGGACCCGCTGGGCATGTTGCAGGTGGCAGGGCGCGTCGTAACCCACCGTCAGACCCAAGGAGCCGCCGATTCGGGGGCCAACCGCCGCAAGTAACTCGCTCACGTCTCGGACCCGGCCGGCAACGTCGGTGGCCTCGTCGGACCCGAGGAGGTGGCCGAGCTCTTTGAGCAGTGCCCCGCATCCGGCACTGTTCACCACGATGAAATCAGCCCGGCCCAGAAAGGCTTTGACATTGCCCATCGCCAGAGCTCGGGCCCCGTCCTGGTCGCCGGCGTGATCATGAAGGGCTCCGCAACACCCCTGCCCGGCAACCTCAACGACCAGATACCCGTTCGCCTCGAGGGTCCGTCGGGTGGCGTCATGAACATGCCCGAAGAGGCCATCCATGACGCATCCCCGAAACAGCGCCACCGTTTGCGGTCCTCGACCCATGGGGCTCGGCGCTCGGGGCGCCGTTGAAGGCCGACCTCCGAGGGCGGAGGGCTCTGTGGCGGCGATCATCCCGGCCAGAAACTCGAGCCGGCTCGATCCGGCCATCGCCCGGGCCAGGCCGGTGGCTCTCACGATCCGGGCGAGGGTGGTCGCTAGCCGCCACCGCCAGCGCTCGGCGAACACCCCCAGGACGATTCGGGCTGGGGTCGAGAGGCCGCGGTGGGCTGCGATCCTGGCCCGGGCGGCTTCGAGGCCCCGGCCGTAGCCGACCCCAGCTGGGCAGACGGGCTCGCAACCTCGACATCCAAGGCAGGCGTCGATGTGTTCGACTAAGCCAGGATCGTCAGCGGCCAGTTCACCCCGCTCGAGGGCCCGCATCAGCAGGATCCGACCTCGGGGACTGTCACTCTCGTCTCCCGTAGCGAGGTAGGTCGGACAGGCGGGGAGGCAGAACCCGCAGTGGACGCAGGGATCGAGGGCTTGGAAACCGCCTCGATCGGACTGGGGGACGACGCTACCCGCCATTGGCTCCCTCGATCGGAACCACCAGGATGGCTCCAGGGTCGAACACGGCTCGGACTCGGCCGCTCAGGGGTCGTACCCCTTCTCGAAACCCGCCGAAGTGGCCGGTTTCGGCTCGGAAGGGCCACGGCGCCCGTTCAACGGTCACGGGTATTTCCCGGGCCGCGAGGACGTGGCGGAGCGCGATCAGTTGGTCCGGCCGCGCGCTCCCAGTCCACCGGAGTCCGCCCCGGCCCATCGACGCAGTCATTCGGCCGCCGCCGAGCTCTGCGATCATCAGGTCGGCCAGGTCCGGGATGGAACTCGGGAACACGCCGGCGCGAATCGTGACGGGCCCATCGAGCGCGGCCTCAGCGATTGCAGATCGAAGGGAACTGGCGCCGGCGGCGGAGATCGCATCCCATCCCAATGGTGCCGAGAGCCGGGTCACTCGCTCGACCTCGGCTGCCACGCCCGGATCGGAACCGGCAATGTCGACGATGAGTCGCCACGCCGTCGTCCCCGTCGCGGCCGGCGAAACCAGCTCGATGGCGATCGCGTCGATATCGGCGTCGACCAGGGCTCGGGCAGTGTTGGCCAGCAGATCGAGGTCGCCGGTCGCCACTAAGGCGTGCCGGGCTTGGGGCAGGGCACGGAGGCGGACGTTGGTTTCGGCAATGATGCCGAAGGCGCCGAACCCGCCGATCTGAATCTTGCTCAGGTCGAATCCCGCGACGTTCTTGACCACGATCCCGCCGGCGCGGACGACCCGGCCATCGCCGGTGACGACGGTGGTGCCTAAGACCTGGTCGCGGATCGGACCGAAACGGTGCCTAACGCCGCCCGCCGAACCGGTCGCGAGGATCGAGCCTATCGTTCGGTCCGGCGAGCCGGGCGGGTCGATCGCGAGCCAGGTCCGGTGGGGCGCCAGTCGGTTCGCGAGCCCTCGGACGGTGGTGCCGGCCTGGACCGTGGCGACGAGATCGGAGGGGGCGACCGAAACGATCCGGTTGAGTGCGACCGTGGTCACCGCCAGGTCGGCCGGGGCATCGTCCGGCATCCAGGTGCGGGCCCCTTCGATCCGGACCCGCCAGTTCTCCTCCGAAGCGAGGCCGAGGGCAGCGGCCAGCCCGTCAACCGAATCGGGGGTAACCCGGGGGCGCCCATCGACGTCCTGCGATATCGTTTGACCGAGCGCCGACTTGAGCCGGCTGAGAATCGCCGAGGTCATCGATGGACTCCTGGCCGCCACT
>JAYVJS010000030.1:0-14242 GCA_043769075.1 Gemmatimonadota bacterium
CGCCAGCGCTTCAGCCCGCGCCGCGCGTTCGGCGGCGTGAGCGGCATACGAAATCCCCGCGACCATCACATAGAACCAAATCCCCAGCACGAGGTAGCCGGTTGCCGCGTACCGCGCCACGGTCGGTGGGCCGGATTGGATCAAAGGAGCGAGAATCGAAATCAACCCGATCCAGGCAACCGCGTAGAGGACGGCCCCGCCGGTGTGGATCAAAAGAAACGTGACCCGCATCGGATGAGGCCATTCCAGTTTGGCCGTCAGCCGTTGCACCACGACCCCGAGAACGGCCGCCAGGATGATGGCCTGGATACCCGCAAACGCGGCGCTGTGGATCGTGGCGCCGGGATGGGCTGTGAGAATCAGCAGCGAGTACAACGCCCAGACCGGGACCCAGCCGATGATCAGCTGGAGCCAGACCCACGAACGGGTTCTCTGGGTCAAGGAATTCGTTTGGCCTCGATCTTGAGAGCGCCTTCGGTCCAGGTCTTTCCACCGTCGGCTGAGCGGTCCTGCTGGAACTTGAATCCGGCCTGACTAATGTCGTAGAACCGGGTCCGGGACACCACTGGCTTGCCGTCGAGATCGGTGCCCTGGGACGTCTGGTGCATTTGGCCGTCCCTCCACTCCGCGGTGGCCGAGGTGAAGCGACTCCGGTAGACGTCGAGCAGCGACACACTCCATCGTCCGGCGGTCGGATCGAACACTCGAACGCTGTGGCTCATCACCTTCGGGTTGCCGGCCAAGTCGGTGATTTGCATCTCGTCGGTGATGCCCCAACCATCGAGCGCCCGGCCGGCCGTCCAGATCCCGACCAGTTTCGGCATCCCGTGGATCCGGGTCGCCAGCGAGGTTGGCGGAACTCGGACTTGAAGCTCCCATTTCCCGATCAGAAAGTCGAACTGGCTGGCTTCCCGCGGGCGGCTCGGCGCGCTCGGCGCGGCTCCGGCGTGCTGGGCGGCTAGAGCACAAGGCATCGCGGTGATCGCGATCAGGGCAATGGCATGGCGGACGGACATTGGGTTCTCCTGGTTGGTTGGACAATGCTACGCCATCGGGCGCCGATCCAGGCACCAATCGCCCAACGGGGCCCCGGCCCGGTTGAATGGGGCCGAACCCCGTAGCGGTAAGCGCCCGCGAGGCCGTAGCGTTCGCGGATGACTCAGAGCCCCTTGATCGTTCTGCGCGACGTGTCCCGAGTGTACCCCAGTGCCTCGGGCGGTTTCGCCGCCTTGGCCGACGTGAATCTGACCATCGACCGTGGTGATTTTGCGGCCATCGTCGGTCAGTCCGGGAGCGGCAAGTCGACCCTGCTTGGCCTCCTGGCCGGCATCGACCGGCCCAGCCGAGGCGAGGTGCTGATTGGCGATACGGCGGTGCATGCCTTGCCGGAGCGGTCGATGGCCGCGTGGCGGGGGCGAACGATCGGGATCGTGTTCCAATTCTTTCAGCTACTCCCGACCCTGACCGCGGTTGAGAACGTGATGTTGCCGATGGATTTCTGCGACGCTTGGGTTCCCAAGGAGCGGCCGGCCCGAGCGCTCGCGTTGCTGGAGCGTCTCGGGGTTGCCGATCAGGCCAACAAAGTCCCGGCTACGTTGTCAGGCGGCCAGCAACAGCGGGTGGCGATTGCCCGCGCGCTCGCCAACGAACCAGCGGTGCTCTTGGCCGACGAACCAACCGGGAACCTCGACTCCAAAACCTCAGCGGCGATTCTCGAACTGTTTGCCGGTTTGGTGGCCGAGGGCCAGACCGTGGTGATGGTGACCCACGAGCGGGGGGCCGAGCGGTTCGCCACCCGGGCGATTACCCTGGCCGATGGGCGGGTCGTTTCGGACCACGCCGGCGCCCATGCTTAGGCCCCGGTGGTGGAAAGTGGTGCGGGACCTCTGGGTCCATAAGAGCCGTACCGCGCTCGTTGTGGGCGCGATCGCGATCGGGATCGTCGGGGCGGGCTCGGTGCTCAACACCTGGGCCATGCTTCGCCGGGTGACTCGGGATGGGTTCATGGCCACCAATCCGGCGTCGGCCACGATTCGAACCGACTCGGTCGACGCGGCACTATTGGCGCGGGTGCGATCGATCCCGAGCGTTGGGTTTGCCGAGGCCCGGCGGACGGTGGTGGCCAGTATCATGGCCCAGGGTGGTTGGCGGACAGCGGTGTTGTTTTCGGTGGCCGATTTCTCCGGTGTCCAGATCGGGGCACTGAAGCCCGAGTCGGGCCGGTGGCCTCCGGCGGATGGTGCGCTGGTGATCGAGCGGTCGTCGGTCGAGTTCTCCGCGATCGGGGTCGGTGAGTCAACCGCGGTTCAAATCGGCTCGGCGGCGCCGATTGCCTTGGGCGTGACGGGGATTGTTCGGGATGCCGGTTTGGCGCCCGGT
Source organism: Gemmatimonadota bacterium (assembly GCA_043769075.1). GTDB lineage: Bacteria > Gemmatimonadota > Gemmatimonadetes > Gemmatimonadales > GWC2-71-9 > SHZU01. The sequence goes on from JAYVJS010000030.1 coordinate 2,380, forward strand.
TGGATGGAGCACGTGGTGTACGGATTTATCACACCCGCCACCCTGGCTCGGCTAGGATCTCCGTCGTCCTTCAATCAACTCCAAATTGTAGTTAGGGACCGTTCGTTGGATCGCGATGCCGTTCGGCGGGTTGCCCGGGAGGTTCAGTCGGTTGTCGAGGCGTCGGGTCGCACGGTGGCGGACGTCGAGGTCCCAGTGCCGGGGCGACATATCCATGCGGGTCAGATCGACTCGCTGCTCTACACCCAAGGGGCCTTCGGCCTCCTGTCGCTGCTGCTGAGCGGGTTCCTAGTGGTCAACTTGATGACCGCGATGTTGGCCGGTCAGGTCCGGGAAATCGGGATCATGAAATCGATCGGGGCCCGGTCAGGTCAGTTGGCGCGGATGTATCTGGCGGTGGCATTGGTCCTCGGCCTCGTCGCTTCGCTGGTTGCCCTGCCGGCGGCGGCCGTGATCGGTCGCGGGTATGCCCAGCTCACCGCCGACCTCCTCAACTTCGACACCGCCGGATTCTCGATCCCGGTCTGGTCGATTGCCGTCCAACTTGCCGTGGGCGCGTTGCTGCCGGTTGCTGCCGCCGCGGTGCCGGTGATAAGGGGTTGCCGGATTTCGGTGAGTGAGGCTCTCCGGGATTTCGGCATCGCCGGTGGTGGCTCGGCTCCAGGTTGGATTCAGCGCCGTTCGAGCGGTTTGACCCGGCCTTTGCTGCTGAGTGTCCGGAACGCCTTCCGCCGCCGCCAGCGGATGGCGTTGACTCTGGTGACCCTGGCCACCGGTGGGGCGGTGTACCTCGGGGCCCTGAATCTTCGGGTCTCGATCGGGCAGGCGGTTGGCGTGCTCTTCGGCACGATGCCCTATGACGTGGCGGTCCGATTTGCGATGCCGCACTCGGCGGACAGCATCGAGGCCGCGATGGGGCGAGTGCCGGGGGTTGCCCGGGCCGAAGCATGGGGCGCGTGGCGGGCCGCGGTGGCCCGGCCGGACGGGAGTCTGGGGAACACGTTTCCGGTCAGCGCGCCCCCCTTCGGCTCCACGCTGGCCGGCTATCGGCTCAAGGAGGGACGGGCCATCGGCGTCGCCGACACCAGCGCGATCATGGTCAATCGGCGTCTGATGGAAGAGGAGCCAGACCTCGTGGTCGGAGCGACCGTCTCGCTGGTCGTGAACGGGCGACGGTCCGAGTGGACGGTGATCGGCGTGATGGAGTCGGGCCCTACGGCGGTGGCGATTACGACCCGGGAGATTCTGGCCCGAGTTACCGGCGCGGCTCTGGTCGACCGGGCTGTGGTGGCAACGGCGGCGGCGACCCCTGCCGGCCAGGGAGAACTGGGCCGGAGGCTTCGTGAGGTCCTCGAGGGCCAGGGCTATGAGGTTGCGGCGAGCCAGCTGACCTCCGAAAATCGTCGGTCGATGGAGGATCACCTCCTGATGGTGGCCGACTTTCTCGGCCTGATGTCCCAGCTGATGATTGTCGTGGGTGGCCTTGGCCTCGCGTCGACGATCAGTTTGAACGTCTTGGAACGGACCCGCGAAATTGGGGTGCTGCGCGCCATTGGGGCCAGGCGGGGGGCCATCCTAACGATCGTCCAGGTCGAGGGGCTGGTGATCGGAATCCTCAGCTGGGTCCTCGCCGTTCCTCTGTCGGTGCCGATGAGTGTTCTCCTGGGCCGGGCCTTTGGCCGGATCATGATCCCAGTTCCCGTGCACTACACGCCCGACGCGGCTGGCGTCGGCCGGTGGCTGGCCGTGGTCGTCGGAGTGTCCGTCCTGGCGTGCGCGTGGCCGGCTTTTCGGGCCTTGAGGATCCCGACCGCAAGGGCGTTGTCTTCGGGGGGGTGATCGGGCCGGGACGGGCTTGCCCTGGGTCCGCGGGGCGATAGTTTCCCTCAATGACCGTACTTGATCTGGTTAGGCGGCTGGCGAGAGCAGGATCCGTCGTCGTCATGATAGCTGGCACCGCCGGGGCCGCGGCCAGCCAGACCGCAGGGGAGTTGACTCGGCCCCGCCACACCCAGGCCGACGTTGAGTTCATGCGGGGGATGATCGCCCACCATGGCCAGGCGATCGTGATGAGCGCGCTGGTACCCTCCCGGACTGAGCGAGTGCCCCTTCGGATGTTGGCCGAGCGGATCACGGTGTCCCAGCGCGATGAGATCAAGCTGATGCGGACGTGGCTCCTCGACCGGCATGAGGAGGCTCCCGCCGCCGACGCCCACCAGATGCACCACGCGGCGGGCGCCTTGATGGCACTAATGCCGGGGATGCTGACCGCCGAGCAGTTGGCCGAGCTCGAGGCGGCCACTGGGCCTGCATTCGAACGCTTGTTCCTTGCCGCAATGATCCGCCACCATGAAGGAGCCCTTACGATGGTGGCGACTCTCTTCGGTACTCCTGGCGGCGGCCAAGAGGTCGACGCCTTTCGGTTTGCTTCCGATGTCGACGCTGACCAACGGGCCGAAATCCGCCGGATGCGTGCCTTACTCGAAGCGACGCCGAACGGCACTCGTCGCCCCTAACCGTTGCTGCAATCCCTCAGTGAGAAAGATCCCATGAGATTGCCGATTTACGCCTTGCTGCCGCTCGGTTTCCTACAGTCGTTAGGCGCTCAAGCCCGCCCAGCCGAGCCGACGTTGGCGTTGACCAATGTCACGGTGGTCGATGTGAAGACTGGTGCGCTACGCCCGGGTCGGACCGTGACGATCAAGGCCGGCCGGATTGCCACGATTGCGCCGTTTCGTGCCGGGGCTCGAGTCATCGGGCAGCAAATCGACGGCTCTGGAAAGTTCCTGATTCCCGGGCTGTGGGACATGCACGTCCATCTCGCATTCGGCGACTGGTTTCCTGGAGCCCGGGAGATTGCGTTGCCGATGTTTGTCGCCAATGGCGTAACCGGGGTCCGCGACATGGGGAGCGACCTGGCGCCGGTGGTGGCGTGGCGGAAAGAGATCGGTGCCGGCGCCTTGTTGGGTCCGAGAATCCTTACCTCAGGCCCCATGCTCGACGGACCGAAGCCGAGGTTTCCGAGCTCGGTGGCGATCGCCACGCCGGCTGACGGGCGGCGGGCGGTTCGCGATCTTGAGCGCCAGGGAGTCGATTTCATCAAGTTCCAGTCGCTGATCCCGCGGGCGGCGGTGTTCGCGATTACGGAGGAAGCGAAGCGAAGACACATCGTCGTGGCAGGTCACGTGCCCGATGCGGTCCGGGCCAGTGAGGCGTCCGCGGCGGGACAGAAAAGCTTCGAGCACCTGATTGGCGTTTTTGAAGGCAGCTCGCCCGATGAAACCGGGTTCCTGACCGGTCCCAAAAGCCCCGGCCGATTTCTCGCGAGCTATGACCCGGCACGGGCCGCGGCGTTGTTTTCGGTGTTGGCCAGGAACCGGACCTGGCAGTGTCCGACGTTGGTATGGGAGCGGGGAGGGGCGCTGATGGATGACCGCGACTTGGCGAACGACCCCCTCAAGAAGTACGCCCCGGCCTCATGGACCGAGCAGGCATGGCGACGGTTTACCGACGAGATCGTCCAGGGTTACGTCGACGATCTGTCCACCCGGAAGCGGTTCGTGGCCAAGGAGCTTGAAGTCGTCGGCGAGCTGCACCGGGCGGGCGTTCGATTTCTTGCTGGGACCGACACGCCGCCCGGCGTCTTTGTGTTCCCTGGGTTCAGTCTGCATGACGAGCTCGAGCTGTTCGTCCAGGCCGGCCTTACTCCTCGCGAAGCCCTCGAGACCGCGACCCGGAACCCCGCGATCTATCTCGGTCTCGATCGTCAACTCGGGGCGGTCGAGCCCGGCCTGTTGGCCGATCTCGTGCTGCTCGATGCCAACCCGCTCGAGGCCATCGGCAACACGAGGAAGATCGCGGCCGTTATTGCGCGGGGCCGCTACCTGCCCCGGGCCGAGCTGGATGGTCTGCTCTCCCAGGCCGAGGCGGCCGCCGCTCGGCAGTAGACCTCACGAGGGCCGCCAATTGGGAATTCGGCCCGGTGTCCATGGGGCTCCGGCGGCCTCGGCTTGATCCTCCAGCCGCTTCAACTGATCGGCCAGGGCGCGTAGCTTGGGCAAGAACCCGCTCAACTGGTCCGATGCGATGCTCAACGACCGCCGGTGGGTCGCGGTCGGTGCGGTAGTGCTCGACCATTGGGATTGGATGACCCGGCTGATCCGGCCCAGCAAGGCCACCGGAACCGCCTCGTTCCGCCCGGCAATGGTTGGATCGCCGGAAAATTCCGTTCGGAGCGCGATCGCCCCCGTCCGCACCGCACGCACACTGTCGCCAAGGGCGGCTGCCGCCTTGGGCGTTTGCTCGATGGCCTGGGTCAGGAGCCGAAGCCGGGTTTCGAGTTCGCCTAACGCCGCACCGCTACCCATCGCCGCCCGTTGGAGCCGGGCCGCGCCCTGATTGAACACCGCGACCTGAGCGCGGTCCGGGGCCGGCAGGGTGCCCTGGCCTAGCGGCCGGGCTTCAAATGCTTGAGGCCCGCCCACTGGGGTTTCGACGCCGTCCAACCGGATGGCCATCTGGACCCGATAGGATCCGGGCGCCACCATCGGGCCGGTCGGTCCGTCATCGCCGTCATCTCGAGGCCGGGCAGGTGCGCCGGTGATGGGATCGTCCGGCGGGTAGCGGAGGTCCCAGGTGGTCCGTTGAATGCCGGCCGCGGCCGGCGTCGAAAGGCGGCGGACGAGGTTGCCATCGCCGTCGGTCACTGTAAAGACCACGGTCGGCGCTTCTTCCTGATCTTCTTTCCTGAATTCATCCCACAACGGGACCGGTGCGTCGACCCCTTTCTTGGCGGCTTCTTTCTCGGCCGCCTGTCGTTTGGCCTTCCGAGTTTTGGGGGCCTGTTTCACAAAGTAGCTAAAGACCGCCCCGACCGGCGGGTTGGGGGCGGTCCACAGGGCATCGCCTTGGGAACCCTTGGGGCCTCCGCCTAACGGCTGAGCCTCGACGTACATCTTCGCTTCCTTGACCGGAAACAACGCTGCCGGGGTTTCGACGGCCGCCGCCGAGCTCCGGAGCGGGGTGAAGTCGTGGAGGACATAAAATCCCCGTCCAAAGGTGGCGACGACGAGGTCGTTCTCCCGCCGTTGAATGGCCAGGTCGCGGATCTGAGTGGTGGGAAGCCCGCCCTTGAGCTGGATCCACTTGATTCCGCCATCGAGCGTCACATAGAGGCCGAACTCAGTGCCGACGAAGAGGATCTTGGGGTCGACGTGATCTTCGACGATCGTCCACACCGAGCCGCGGTCGGGGAGGTTACCGGTGATCGAAGACCAGGTCCGGCCTAGGTCGGTGCTTCGGGCCACGTAGGGCTTCAGGTCGCCGCCCTTGTGGTGGTTGATCGTCGCGTAGACGGTGGCTGGGTCGTGGCGGGAGGCCTCGATATCAGACACGAAAGTGGTATCGGGGAAACCGGGAATCGCTCCGGCCCGGCGCCAGGTGGCTCCGCCGTCCTCGGTGACCTGAATCAAACCGTCGTCGGTTCCAGCGTAGAGGAGCCCTTCCTTCTTCGGAGACTCCGAGAGGCTCACGATCGTTCCGTATAGCGATGTCGAGTTGTTCTTGGCGATGGCATCCATGCTCCAGACCCGGCCCATCATCGGGAGCTTGTTCCGGTCGATCTGGCGGGTCAAGTCGCCGCTCACCGCCCGCCAGGTATCGCCCCGGTCATCGCTCCGGAACAGCCGCTGGGATGCGAAGTACAACCGGGTGTTGGCGTGGGGGCTGATGATCAGCGGGGAATCCCAGTGCCATTTGAGCGGCGGATCGCCGGGCTCGGCCTGGGGTTGGATGTCCACCCGTTCGCCGGTCTTCTTGTCGAGCCGGACCAGTTCGCCGTGCTGCCACTGACCGTAGATGATGTCGGGGTTGGTTGGGTCGACTCGGGGCTGAAAGCCATCGCCGCCGACGATGACGAACCAGTCGGCGTTGGTTTGCCCATGACCGTTAATGGTCCGGGACGGGCCGCAGAGGGAATTGTTGTCCTGGGTTCCGCCGCACACGTTGTAGAACGGCAAGGCGTTGTCGACATCGACTTTATAGAACTGGGTCAGCGACAAATTGCCCCGAAAGTTCCAGGTGACACCGGTATCGAACGTTTCATAGAGCCCGCCGTCGTTCCCGTTGATCATGTGACCGCCGTTGGTCGGGTCGACCCAGAGGGCGTGATTGTCGACGTGCACGGTCTTGCCCTGAATCGACCGGGTGGTTCGGCCGCCGTCATCGCTGACCTGCAGCTGGGTGTCCATGAGGTAGATCCGATCCAGACGGGCGGGGTCGGCGTAGAGTTTGCCGTAGTACATCGGACTGGTCGAGCTCCAGCCGCTCATCTTCTCCCAATTCTGGCCGGCGTCGCCGGAGCGGTAGATTCCGTTGCTTCGATTGGCCGCCTCGACCACCGCATAGATGACTTGGTGGTCGACTGGTGAAAGAGCCAGGCCGATCTTGCCGAGTTCTTCGTTCGGGAGGCCCTTGATGATCTTCGACCAGGTCGCGCCGGCATCGGTGGTCTTGTAGACCGATGATCCCGGGCCGCCGTTGATGAACCCCCATTGGCGGCGGGTCCGCTGATGCATGCTTACGTACAGCACGTCGGGGTTCTTGGGGTCGATTTCGAGCGACTGGGCCCCGGTCCATTCGTTGTCCGGTTTGAGAACTTGGGTCCAGGTCTTGCCGCCGTCGGTCGTCTTGTAGACTCCTCGGTCGCCGCCTGAGGACCAGAGCGATCCAGTGGCGGCGACGTAGACCACATCGCTCTTCCTCGGATCGACCACCACTTTGCCGATGTGATTTGACGCCTTGAGCCCCATGTTGGTCCAGCTCCGGCCGCCGTCGGTCGATTTGTAGACGCCGTTCCCGTAGCCGACGCTCCGCTGGCTGTTGTTCTCGCCGGTACCGACCCAAATCGTGCCCGGGTTCATCGGGTCGAGCGCCAGGTGGCCGATGGAATAGGCCCCCTCGCCGTCGAAAATCGGGGTCCAGGTCGTGCCGGCGTTGGTGGTCTTCCAGACGCCGGCTGAATGGGCCGCTACGAACCAAGTGTTTCGGTCGGTCGGATGGATGACGATCTCCCCGATCCGGCCTCCCGTCACGGCCGGCCCGATGTTGCGAAACTTGAGTCCGCTGAGGAGGCTGCTGGACAGCCCGGTCGTGTCGGCCGGCGAGGCTGGTGGGGTGGTAGCGGCGGCCCGCTTTTGAGCCGCTACCGGTGCGGCCAGGAGCGTCGCGGCGAGAAGACTATGGATGGTTCGCATGGGCCAATCGTTTTGGAGTCCCCTGAGTATCCCACCCGCCGGGCGCCTGGACAAGGGACCTTGGAAGTCGTAGATCTGAGTCCGGAAGCCACCTTATCCTATGGAGTAGCGATGCCCGAAGCGCAGAACTTGGCCAATCACAAGCGGTACGTCATGGGGTATCACGGGGTCACCTTCGTGCTGATCGTGTTCGTCCTGGGCTGGACGATCAAGGGTCTCATCGCCGCGCCGACCATGGGGTCCTTGGCGGCGGTCATCGCTGTCGTGGCACTGGTCCTCAGCGCCTTTTACGGGCGGTTCTTTGCCCTTCAGGCTCAAAATCGGATCATTCGGCTCGAAGAGCAGCTCCGGATGGCCGCGTTGCTGCCCGCCGAACTCAAGAATCGGATCAGCGAGTTGCGGATGCCCCATTTCGTGGCGCTGCGGTTTGCGTCCGATCCGGAATTGCCGGATTTGGTGCGCCGGGTCTTGGCCGGCGAGCTGTCGACTCAGGATTCGATCAAACAGGCCATCAAGAATTGGCGGGGCGACTATAACCGGGTGTAGTGCCCCACTTTGCCGTGCCAAGAGCGCGGATGACGATAGCTTTCTCGCTGATGCCGTCCTTCTTGTCCCCGTCCGCGCAACGGGCCTTCCGCCGCTGTCTCAGCCACGAGTTGGCGGAGCGATGCCAGCGAAATCCCCGCTACTCGATTCGGGCCTTTGCGATTTGGCTCCGGGTCGACCATTCGACACTTGCGAAGCTACTCCGGGGAATCCGGCCGGTATCCGGTTCAACCGTCGTCCGTCTTGGGACTCGGCTTGGGTTTGATCGGGCTCAAATCCAGGAGTATCTCGTCGGCAGGGTAACGCCGCCGGCCGACGACGGGCCACCACTTCCGGCGGCCATCCTCGGGTTGGTCACTCGGCCGGGGTTTCGGCCCGATTGCCGCTGGATTGCCCGAGCCCTTGGTACCACGCCCGACGACGTCAATCGAGTTCTGCCCGATCTCCTCCGAAGCCGGCAACTGGCGATGGTCGGCCGCCGCCGGTGGTCCAGGTCCGCACCCCAATAACCGAGGTACTCATGGGACAACCCGTTATTCAGTGGCAGATCGTCACGCCCGCGCCTGACGCGCTTGCCCGCTTTTATGGCGCTTTGTTTGGTTGGGACATCAAGGCCAACAATCAGCTCGGGTATCAGATGGTCGACACCGCCAGTGAACGGGGAATTCCAGGCGGGATTTGGCCGGCCCCCGAAGCGGCGCCGACTTTCGTCCAGTTGTTTGTCGAGGTCGATAACGTCGCGGCGACGGTTGCCCGCACGGTCGAGCTCGGTGGTGCTGTCCTGATTCCTCCGCAGTTGCTTCCTGATGGGGACGAAATGGCCATCCTGCGAGATCCGCAGGGTCTGACCTTCGGGGTAATGGCGTCAACGAGGGATTAGGGAACTCGGGTCTCCTGGTTGGGGCAGTGGTAGATCCGGAGGTCCGAGATCCACCTATAACGGTCCGGCCGGGTTCCCTGATTCGCAACTTGAATTATCTTGGCTAAGTTGCCGTTGTTCCGAGGACGCCGATGGGAAAGAAAGTGCGAAATGTGCTGGGTCTACTGGTCGCGGCCCTGATCACCGCGGCAGGCGGATTGTTGCTCATGGCCCACCACGGGCTGACCAAGACCCGCGATATCCCCCTGCGTTCGGTAACCGTCGCAAGCGACTCCCAAACAATCGCCCGGGGGCACCACCTGGCGACCGTCATCATGAAGTGCCCCGACTGTCACGGCACCGATTTCGGTGGCAGAGCACCCTTCGCTGACGCCGGGCCGCTCGGCGTGATAAATGCCCCCAATCTCACGAGCGGCCCCGGCGGTCAGTTCAGCGGGTACGACGACGCGACCATCGCACGGACGATTCGGCACGGGATCAAACGCGATGGGAGCCCGATCTTGATCATGCCGGCCGATGCCTATCTGACCACGTCGGATGCCGACATGGCCGCGGTGATCGCTTACTTGCGGTCGGCCGCACCGGTGGGCCGAGTGATTCCACCGAGCCGAATCAAGCTGCTGGGTCGGTTTCTCTATGCCGCGGGCCAGTTTCCGATCGTCACCGCGGACCTGATCGACCACGACACGCCCCCGGCAGCCGACCAAGTCCCGAACGCGACGGCCGAGTATGGTCGCTATCTCGCCAATATTGGGGGATGTACCGGCTGCCACGGGCCGGGGCTATCAGGCGGGAAGATTCCCGGCACTCCGCCCGATTGGAGGCCGGCGACGAACATCAGCCCCGATGGACTCAAGGGTTGGTCGGAACTCGATTTCATCAAAGCGCTCAAGACCGGCGTCCGGCCTAACGGCGTGCCGATCGACACCCAGATGCCCTGGCGTCTGGCCGGCCAGATGGATTCGACCGAACTCAGGGCCGTCTGGTTATTTCTCCAATCGATGCCCCCCAAGCCCTTTGGGGGCCGGTGACCGAGGTCACTATTGACGGCACTGGGCCTTCGGGTCGCCCTTCGGCTTATCGAGCTTCGGGCGGTGATCCAAGTTGCCGATTTCGACGGCAATGTCGGCTACGAATCGGGTGACCCGTTCGAGGGCATCGTAGTCGATGTACTGGGCCTCGTCGGTGACCTGGTGGTAGTCGAGATGCTCGCCGCGAGAGAGTGACACGGCGGGAATCCCGTACCGGGCATAGTTGTAGTGGTCGGCGCGGCAATAGTACTGAAGCGGGTGGCCGGGCTGATCGTAGCTGAGGTTGAAAGTGAACGGGGCCCGCTGACGGGCGTTGACCCGGTCGATGATGTCGCCGTATTCGGTCGACAGCCGCCGCATTCCGATCATTTCGAGGTAGCCGGGTCCGGCGTCCGGCAGGTCGTCGCGGCCGCCCCGCCCAATCATATCCATGTCCGCTTCGGAGATGATCGAGTCGATCGGCACGGTTGGATGATCGGTGTACCAACCGGAGCCCAATAGCCCCTCCTCTTCAGCCGCGTGGGACACGAACAGCACCGACCGCTTAAAGCGAGGCTCTCCGCTCAAATGTTCGGCGATCTCTAGAAGCGCAACGGTGCCGGTGCCATCGTCGTCGGCGCCGTTGCGAATCGAATCGAGCCGCGCGGGACGGATCGCTCGCAGGCTATCAAGGATCGTTCGGATCGCGGTTCGTTCCTGTGCGGTCGGCTCCCGGAACCTCGAGTCGGCGCCCATAGGGCGGATGACTCGGTTGAATGCCCGGAGGGAATCGTGATCCACCGGTGATCGGTCGAATCCGACGTGGTCGTTGTGCCCGGTCAGCGCCACGTAGGTATTCCGGCCATCGGGGTCGCTGCCCCGTAGAATGGCCACGACATTGCGGGCCGGGTAGGGCAGGGGGAAGAAATCGTATCCTAACTGACCGGTACCGAAGTGGCCCGGAGAGCCGCTGATCCGTTCAGCGGCCGCGCGGCTCACCAGCGCGATCGGCGGTCCCGGCGGGATTCGTCGCGTCGTATCGGTGGTGACTTGCCCCGCCAGGATCGAGGCCGTCGTCTCACTGCCCAGATCATCGAGTAAGGCGACGAGCACCAGCCGGGCCCCGGCAAAGCGCGGGGATCTGGCCCGGCCAAGAGCCGCGCCGATCGGCAAGGCGGTTGGCCCTGTCAGCACGACGATGTTTCCCGCGACGGCCTCCGCTGTTGCCCATGTGGTCGAGTCGTCGACCCTGCCCCCCGCGATGACCGGTGTGTGGTTGAATTCGGCCCGCCGGCCCGCCAGCGGGAGGATCTCTCGGCCAAGTTCGAGGGCGGTGGCATCGACCGTGAGGGCAAGCCGCTCGTCGGGGTGAGACCGAAAGAACGGAATGGTCTGGAAGTAGGTGCCATTGTCGCCCGCGGGTTCGAGGCCCAAGCGGCGGAATTCGGCGGCGACGTACTCGGCGGCCTGGAAGTTACCGAGCGATCCGGTGGCCCGTCCGCCCATCGAATCGTGGGCCAGGGCAAACAGCCGGACTCTAAGGTCGGCGGCTGAAATCGGGCCGGTCGTTTGGGCGGTTAGGGGCGTGGCAACGGCGAGGGCGACAAGGAGTGAGCGCATCCCCGAAGTTAACCGGTGGTCGCTGGCCGGGGGCCGGATTCGGCGGTACGTTGCCGGGTAATGCCAACCGTGCTTTCGGGTTCCCGGACCCCTGGCCTACAGGCTCTTCCCGTATTGGCTTGGGCCTACTTCGTCGCCTACGCCGCGTGGTCGATACTGATGCTGACCGGCCTCGCGCCCCGCGGGATCGTCAATGACATTGTGTCGTTGCCGATGTCGTTCATGGCCGCGTGGTGCTCCTTTCGGGCCGGCTCCGCCCGCCGGGACGAGACCCGGCTTGCCCGGGGCTGGCTTCTGGTAGGACTGGCTTGGATGTGTTCGAGCCTGGGTTCCGCGGCGCTGGTGTTCAGCGTCTGGTCGCCGTCGCCGGCGGCTGACGGGATTGGGCGGGCCATTTACAACCTCTACTACCCGCTTTGCCTCCTTGGTCTCTGGCATTTCTTTGAGATGCCGCCCCGGGGTGATTCGCGACTGCGTCTGCTGGTGGAGTGTCTGATCGTCGCCGTCGCCGCGGTCGTATTGGCGTGGTACTTCGTTTTTCGTTTCGACGAGGC
>JAYVJS010000031.1:0-2829 GCA_043769075.1 Gemmatimonadota bacterium
TTGTCTTGTTGTGCCAGACGCCAACCGCCGATAACTCGAGTGTCCCGGCTTTTTGGGCTGACGCATTTCCGGTCACCAGGACCACAGCGCAGGCGGACACAATCAGAGATGCAGCACGCATACCGTTATAGATAGGCCACTTACATAGGATTTGACAAGCAGCTAGGATAGGGTGAATCCACGATCGACTTTCCATCTAGGAGAAACTCGAATGCAGGTTTCGATCCAGTATTGCGTTCAGTGAAACTACGAGACCCGAGCCGCCAGGGTGGCGGCTGAACTCAAGACCGCGTTTCCCACCGTCGATATCAAGATGTTACCGTCCTCGGGCGGCGTCTTCGAGGTGGTGGCCGACAAGATCCTCGTCTTCTCGAAGAAGGGGCTCCGAAGGCATGCCGAGCCTGGTGAGGTCGTGGCACTGATTCAGACTGGGAAGTCGGCCGTCTAGGTAAGGACCCCCAATGCGGATTGCTATTTCCACCGGCGGCGGCGATGCCCCGGGCCTCAACGCCGTGATCCGATCCGTCGTGCTCTCGGCCCATCAGCGGGGATGGCAGTGCGTTGGCATTCGTCGCGGATACGACGGACTCTTTGTTCGACGGCCAGATGCCCCCGACCGGTCCGCGCCGGGGGCTGAACGCCGCCATGGGGCGCCGGAGGGTGGCTTGATTCCCCTCGGCCCGAGAGCGGTCCGGGGCATCACTCACCTCGGAGGAACGATCCTTGGGACCACCAACCGCGGAAATCCATTCCGGTGGCCGACCCGGATGGCCGATGGATCGATCCAAGAAACCAATCGCTCGGCAGAGTTGGTGGCCGCCTTCGCAGAACACCGGCTCGACGCCCTGATTGCGATCGGCGGCGACGGAAGCCTCACGATTGCCCATGACTTGTGGAAGCAGGGTATTCCTGTCGTCGGGGTCCCGAAGACCATCGACAATGATGTCGTGGGCACTGATGCGACGTTCGGCTTCGACACGGCCGTCGCGACCGCGACCGATGCGCTCGACAAGCTCCACTCCACCGCCGAAAGCCACGACCGGGTATTCGTCGTCGAGTTGATGGGCCGGAATGCGGGTTGGATCTCGCTCCACAGCGGGCTGTCAGGCAGTGCCGACGTCATCCTAATCCCCGAGATTCCGTTCGATATCGAAAGAGTCTGCCAGAAGATTCGTGATCGAGAAGCCAACGGCCGACATTTCTCGATCGTGGTCGTGGCTGAAGGTGCTGTCCCGATCGACGGCAAAGTGGCCCTGCTCGAGACGGCGACGCAGGGGAGCGTGAAACGGCTAGGCGGCATTGGGGCCCTGGTGGCCGCGGCCATCGCTGAGCGGACCGGCAAAGAGACCCGGAGCCTGGTCCTTGGGCACCTCCAGCGAGGAGGGTCGCCCACGACATTCGACCGATTGCTGGCCCTCCGGTTCGGGTCGGCGGCGGTTCGCGCCGTCGGTGAGGGCGATTTCGGATCAGTGGTCGTCTACACCCCGCCGACTCTCAGCCGCCGTCCGATTAGCGACATCATGGGCAAGCAGAAGTTGGTGCCGCTCGATAGCGGCGTGATCCTGACGGCCCGAAACCTGGGGATTTCGTTCGGCGACTAGACCGGCATGACGAACGGTGCTGCTGGTCCGGTGAGGGGTGAGCCCGGGCCCGGTCGCCAGGTGATTTGGCGTTCGATCAACCCCGCGACTTCAAGGTCATTGGCCGTGATGCCTCCCACGCTGTGGGTTGACAGTGAGACGGTCACCCGCGGCCAGGTGATCAGCACGTCGGCATGATGGTCGGCCGCTTCACACACGAATCCGATCGCGTTGGCCACCAGCATCGATGCCCGCCAGCCATCGGTCTCGAAGACTCTCCGGATGACTCCATCAACGTGATGCCAGGCGGGTAGCTCCTCCAACCCCTCCCCAATTTCGACGGCGGTCAACGCTCGGGTCATGAAATCCCCAGGTGATATCGGCCGCTTTGGCCGGGACTCTCTTCGACATCGACCACAACCGACGCAACGCCGATCGCGCCTTCGTTCGCTAACCCGTCACGCACCGCATGGGCGAGGTGCTCGGCCAACAGCTCCGCTGTTGTGTCGGTAACCGGGACCACCGCGACGTGGGCCGTGGGGAACTGAAATCGCCGCGCCCCTCGGTACCAAACGACGGTGGCATCGCCCTCGGCCTGGATGACCACCGCCGGGTTCAAGGATGGCACGAGGACCTTGTGGTCGACGCCGTCGATGAGTGGCCGCAGGATTTTCTTGACCGCGGCGAAGTCGACCACGAAGCCGGTGGTCCGATCGACCGACCCTTCGACCACGACCGTCACCACGTAGTTGTGGCCGTGAAGCGATTCACATTTATGCAGGGGGATCGTCAAGAAATGAGCGGCCGAAAAAGTGAGATAGTCTTTCGACACGGAGACCGAGAACCGTCCCTCCATTCGGTCAGTTGCCATATTCGGCCCGAAGCTCCTTCTTGAGGACTTTGCCCAGCGCGTTGCGTGGAAAGGTATCCCGCAAGCGGACCCCGGCAACCCGCTGGTGTTTGCCCACCCGTGCATTGATCCAGGCCATGATCTGGTCGCAGTCCGGCGTGGTCCCGGGCTTCGGGATGATCAGCGCCAGTGGCACCTCGTCCCATCTCGGATCGGGAATCCCAACAACGGTCACGTCCGCCACCTCGGGGTGCTGGGCCGCCACTTCCTCGATATCTTTCGGGTAGACGTTGAACGCTCCTGAAAGAATCATGTCTTTCTTGCGGTCGAGGATGTAAAGGAACCCGTCCTCGTCGAGCTTCCCGATATCCCCGGTCTTGAGGTAGGTCCGTCCGTCGC
>JAYVJS010000032.1:0-10126 GCA_043769075.1 Gemmatimonadota bacterium
CGAACACCCCGGTCTTGAAAGCGGCAAACGACTCCAAGGACACCATCACGACGTTAGGCCGGTCTCGCATCGGACCCGACGGCGTCACTCGCCGGGTGAAGTTGAGTCGGTCGGTGTCGGGCTCGTCGGGCCGGAGGTAGCCCGCCATGATCGGGTACGCCCGTCGGGCCGCGTCGAGATCGTAGGGCGGCTGCTTCTTGCTCAGGGTCGAGGCGAAATACAGCACCGGGTTCGAGGCCAGGGCCGAGACCACTGGCCGGGTTTGGAAAAAGGCGTTCGACCACCGGAGCGGGTAGTGGGTCAGGCTGCCGTACAGACCCACCGCCGTCAGGCCGATAGCCACTGCGTAGCTGATCGCGACGCGAACCCCGGTCGGAGCGGTGGCGGGCCGGGAGAGCCACTCTAGCTCGGCGGCGGCGGCCCCACCAACCAGCACCGCGCCAATCAACAGGCCGGCGACCCCCCAGCCCACCCGGTACGTCTCGCCCACCATCTTGAACGAGGTGCCGAGGTCCCGTAGGTAGCCGAGCGCGGTGCGGTTGAGCCGGGTCTCGAGGTAGCCGTAGTGCCCGAAATCGACCAGATACAGAAACAGGACGGCGACGTTGATGGCGACGCAATAGGCGACCACCGCCGCGCGGATGACCGGGCTCACGAATGGGTTGATGCCCGGCAGTACGCTGATCAGGAAGACCGGCAGGTTCATCATGAGCGCGAGGCGGACATCGAACCTGAACCCGGTCAGAAACGCCCGCCGCAACACGCCGGCAGGTACCGGGGAGGTGGACGGACGAAACAGCCTCCAAAAGATCACTCGCATGATCGTGAAGACGGTCAGATTCGCGCCCACCCACGAGAACAACAGGACGACCGGCGGTGGAAGCTCTCGGATGGTCATTCGGGGAACCGCCAGGGAATGGTTCGCGAGTCGGGGAAACGCCCAGGCCGGGATGCTAGGCACGCGACATGCAGGCCGAAAGCCGATCTCAACGGAGTCCGGCATGAAGACCTTCGTCCTGGCAACCTTTGCATCGGTGGCCGTCGCGAGTCTGGCGGCGTGTGGTGGCGTCAATCTAGTAGGACCGGCCGCCGGAGACTGCCCGACAACGCCGTATTTCACAGTCAGCCCGGCCGCCATGTCGGATATCGGGAACATCGTCGTCTTCGGGGGGTTGGGTGCGCCGGGTCATACCCTGCCCACCGCTCATGCCGGATTCTACCTGGCGACCGAAGGCGCGGCCGTTCGGGCACCAGGCCCAATCCAGATCATCGGGCTCCGGCGGACCACGTACCTGGCGTCGCCAACCCGACAAGGCAAGACGGATTTCACCGCGGAGTTTCAGGTCTGCAAGCAGGTCTCCGGATGGTTCGGACACCTAACGACGTTGTCTGAGTTCATCCCCGTGACGAACGGCTGGACCGATTGCTCCCGGTACAGTACGGCGATCGAATCGGTCGAGACCTGCCGGGCCAAGCTTGAAAACGTCAGCTTGGCGGCGGGCCAGGCCTTGGGAACCAGCGGATTGTCGAAGGCCTTGGGGCTGATGGGACTCGACTTCGGGCTTCTGGATTCCCGGGTCAACAACGGGTACGTAGCCGACTGGCGCCACCCTGATCCGTCCAGACAGGCCACCTGCGCCTGGGACAAATTTGAGTCATCGGTGCAGGC
Organism: Gemmatimonadota bacterium; assembly: GCA_043769075.1. Classification (GTDB taxonomy): domain Bacteria; phylum Gemmatimonadota; class Gemmatimonadetes; order Gemmatimonadales; family GWC2-71-9; genus SHZU01. Next base: position 1,670 of record JAYVJS010000032.1, read on the forward strand.
GCAGCTATTCAGCAAGCTGTCCGACCCGAGTCGCCGGAGCACGGTGCCCGCGGGTGAACCGCGGTGTGGCACCATGAAGGTGGATGTGGCCGGTTCGCTCAAAGGCGTCTGGGCACTGCCCACGGAAACCTCGCCGCTCAAGGGCAACGAAACGGGGTACATCACCCTGGCCAACTATCCGTATCGCCCGGAGGACCAGCTGGCGCTCAGCCTCGGACCGGTTTCGCTCGGCGCCACCGTCGCGGTCGTCGCGCGGGGGCCCGGAACCGGACGAGTGAATCGTCCATTCGAGCAGGTGACCAACGACGGACAGATCTACTGCTACGGTCCCGAGACGGAGAGGCAGCACTTGAGCTGGCTGATCACGATGACGGGGCCGAGTGCGATGAGTATCAAGAAGGTGGAGAACTCGGTGTCGAACACCTGCACCGACCCGCCCAGCACCTGGTCGATGGCGGGCGCGGTCGAGATGGTTCGGTAGATAGCGATATTGTCGCGGTTACTTCCGGCGAACCTCGATCTGCCAGTCGGGTCCGCTGGACACCCGATACGTCTTCGCAAAGCTCTCGAAGTTGAGTCCGATGGCCAGATTCAACAGACTGTTGAAATAGGCGAGCGGCTTGCCTTCCGGCACGTCGGCGAACGTCGTGACGAAGGGTACGTCAGCTTCGTAGATCCGTGACCCCGCATGAGATACGATCACGTTCAGGCTGTCGCCAAAGTGCATGTTGAGCTTGCCGAACGTTGCCCTATCGATGTTGGTCCAGATATGGCCGTATTGAACGTCCAGAATCGGGATGTTTCCACTGACGACGCCCTCGCGATATCCGGGCTTCTGGTAGTCGATGGTGATCACGCCGGCGTCCCGCAGTGGTCCCACGTCCGCAAATCGGATGACGCCCGCGGCTAGCCGGGCCGCGGTGTACGCGTAGACGTCGCGTCCGTGAAATGTGTACGACTCCCCGGAGCCCGTGAGCCGGTTCCGAGTTTCGTCAATCTCCCGGACCGCGACGACCCCGCGATCTTCCGCGATCAACGTGAACTGGCCGTTGTCCGGACCAACGAAGTACTGCCCCCGTCGCGTCTTGATCACCACGGACTTTCGCGCCGAGCCGACCCCAGGATCAACAACAGACACAAACACCGTTCCCTTGGGCCAATACTGGGCCGTCTGGTGGAGGCGGTAGCCCGCTTCCCAGATATTGAAGGGCGGAATCTCATGGGTGAGGTCGAAAAGCCTGAGCCCCGGCGCCACTTGCATGGCCACGCCTTTCATGGCGGACACCGCCCCATCTTTGAGGCCGAAATCCGTCTGCAGCACCACCATCCCATTCTGAGCAGCGGCCGTGCCTGCCGTGGTGACCACCAGGAACGTGACCAACCTCATGACCAACCGGCCCGGGCTCGGGCGAGTTGGACCACCGCCTCGGCGGTGGCGTCCGGATTCAGTTCGGAGACCTCCACCACCGCGTGGGCCTTCCCATACCAGACCGCCCGCTCGGCGGCGAGGGCCGTGAGCCGGCCGGTCGGATCGCCGGCCAGGAGCGGACGAGCAATGGCGTCGCCGGCAAGCCGGCGGGCCGCGACCACCGGGTCCACGGCCAGGTGAATCACCACGGCCCGATCACTTACCTCGGCAAGGTTGCCGGGCTGGACCGCCCAGCCGCCACCAGGAGTCACCACGTGGGGCGGCATGCCTAACGACTGGAGCACCGCCAGGTGTTCCCGGGTCCGAAAAGCGGCCTCGCCCTCTTCCGCGAATAACTCGGCAATCGTCATTCCGGTGGCTCGTTCAATGATCGGGTCGACGTCGGTGCAGTGAGTGTCGAGCCGGCCGGCCACCAGGCGACCGATGGTCGTCTTGCCGGCGCCGGGCAAGCCGATCAGGATAAGATGTCGGGGCATCAGGCGCCGAGGGTGGTGGCGCGGTGGCGGATCGCCTCGCGATAGCCGGTGAGGTTGCGGCTCAGTTCGGACATCGAGTCACCCCCGAACTTCTCGAGCATGGCGTCGGCCAAGACGATCGCCACCAGCGCCTCGGCGATGACGCCCATGGCCGGCACCGCCGTCACATCGGACCGTTCGCTCTGGGCTTGGGCGGCCTGGCCGGTCTTCAAATCCACCGTGGCGAGCGGCGTCATCAGAGTGGCGATCGGTTTCATGGCGACCCGGACGACCAGCGGTTCGCCGGTCGTCATCCCGCCCTCGAGTCCCCCAGCGTTATTGCTCCGGCGAGTGAAGCCGAATTCGGCGCTCGGATCGATCGGATCGTGGACCGCGGACCCGGGCCGACGGGCGGCCTCGAAGCCGATCCCGATTTCGACGCCTTTGACCGCCGGAATCGACATCAACATGCCGGCCAGACGGCCGTCGAGTTTTCGGTCCCAGGAGACATGGCTGCCGAGTCCGAGCGGGAGGCCGTCTGCCACGACTTCGACCTCACCGCCTAACGTGTCGCCGTCGTGCTTGGCTTGGTCGATCCGGGCGATGATGGCGGCCTCGGAAGCCGGGTCGAGGACCCGGATCGGCGAGGCATCGGACGCGGCATTAAGCGGACGGGGCAGCGGGTTTGGGGCGGTGACCCGAATCCCACCGAGCGACACCACGTGGCTTCCGATGGCGATCCCGCAGGCGTCGAGGAGTCGTTTGGCAACGGCACCGGCCGCGACCCGGGCAGCGGTTTCGCGGGCGCTGGCCCGTTCCAGGATGTCGCGGGCGTCGTGACGGTCATACTTAAGGACGCCGACCAGGTCGGCGTGGCCGGGCCGTGGCCGGGTGACCTGGCGGCGGCGGGGTTCGTCGGTCGCTTCGGGCGCCATGATGTCGGCCCAGTTGGCCCAGTCCCGGTTCTCGATCAGCATAGCGATCGGGGAGCCGAGGGTGGAACCGGCCCGAACCCCGGCGAGGAACTGGATCCGGTCGTGTTCGATCGTCATCCGGGCGCCGCGGCCGTAGCCCTGCATTCGGCGGGCGAGGTCGTGGTTGACCCAGGCGGCGTCGAGGGAGAGGCCGGCGGGGACGCCTTCGACCAGGGTGACGAGGGCCTTGCCGTGAGATTCGCCGGCGGTGGTGAAGCGGAAGTGCATGGGAGAAAGGTAATCCTGTGTCTCGGGGGAATTCGGTGCCGCCCGTGATCTTCTGATCTCCGGACCGGCGGGGTTCGACGCTATGGCGGGGGTCCCCGCCACCCTGGCGGGAAGCCAAAGGGGCCCGGGTCAAGCTGACCCGGGCCCCTTTGGTTGGTCCGGCCTGGTCGCGTCAGGTGCCCGCGGGGCGGCACGGCGCGGTGAGGTTCCGGGCCTGGCACTCGGCTTCGGGAATCGGGACCTCGGCCGGTACGGCGCCATCCGGCACGATGACCTGGATCGACGAGAGCCGGTTGTGGCGCCGGGCATCGATCCATCGGGCGCCCTGCTCCCAAAGGAGCGAGTAGCGCCGGTTGTAGAGCACCTCGTCGAGGAGCGCGGCGGTCGAACTCGCCTCGGTGAGGTTGGTCGGGGCCAGTCCGCCGGAATTCTCCCGGACGAAGTTCAAGAGAGTAATGGCGCCCGACTTGTTGCCGACGCCAAGTTGGGCCTCCGCCGAGAGCAGGATCAGTTCCTCGTTCTTGAGGATCGGAATCCCGGCCCCGGTGTTCGATCGGCCGCCCTCGAGATAGTTGGTGAACTTGAGTTCGCCGGTAATCGGGAAGCCGCCCACCGTCTGCGGCGGGTCGCGGGTGGCATCGGCGACCTTGTCGAGCACCCGTTGGTCCATGTCGCCGTTAGGCTTGAGCTGGGCGTCGGTCTGGTTGACCCGGAGGGCAAAGAAACCGGCACCGTTCAGCGGATCCGAGAGGCCGTTGGGCGAGTCGCCCGGGCCGGACGAGAAGTCGTAATACGCCCCGAAGGCGAGCGAGCCGGGATCGAGGTTGACGAAACTCCCGCTCAACTCCGTCAGGGCCCGCTGGTAGCAGGTAGCGCCGCAGCCCACCGATCCATGGAACACCTCCGCCTTGGCGGCCAGGCCCCGGGTGAATTTCAGGAACTCGGCCGGCGTGGCAAAGTCTGAGAATCCACTGGGCAGCACGAGCGGAAACTCCGCCGCCGCGCCGGCGGCGAGATTGGTCTTGGCGCTATCCAGCAGAGCCCGGATGTAGTTGTAGACCCCATCTTCCGTCAGGAACGGGGCCGGGTCCTGCGACAGCGGCCGGCCGACGTCGACGCTACCTGGTCTCCGCGGCCGGTGGCGAACCCCGGCGGCTCACCTGGCACCCGGGCGCCGACACGCCGATGGCTTTCACGCCGGACGGCAAACGGGTCCTCTTCCTCTCGGGTCGGGCCGACTACTCAAACCGGTACGCCCAACCCTGGACCGTGGCCGTCGAGGGCGGGCCGGAGACCCGGCTCCCGATTCCCAATGCGGCGGAAGCGACCTACTCTCCGGACGGTCGGTCGATCGCCTACAACCCGCTGGGCCGGGCATTCGAGCAGTGGAAAGGGTACCGCGGCGGGACGACGTCGGAGATCTGGCTGATCGACACCGGCACCTGGGCCGTCGAGAAGATTCCTCAGCCGCCGGGCCGCAGCAACGACGTGGACGCGATGTGGACCGAGCCTAACGTGGTGTGGTTCCGCTCCGACCGGGACGGGGAGTTCAACCTCTACCGCTACGACCGCCGCGGCAAACAGGTCACCCGGGTCACCTCTTACACCGACTTCCCCGTCATCAACGCCTCGGCCGGCGGAGGGAAGGTCATCTACGAGCGGGGCGGCTGGCTCTATCTGATCGACGCATCCTCCGGCACCGCGACCGGCCGTCGGCTCACGGTGGGTGTGGCGGCGGATCTCCGGGAAACCCGGCCTCGCTGGGTCAAGGGCGCCGACTTCGTCCGGGGCGTCTCGGCCTCGCCGAGCGGCGCCCGGGTAGCGATTGAGACCCGAGGGGAGATCGTCACGGTGCCCATCGAGAAGGGCGATCCGCGGAATCTCACCAACACGCCGGGCGTGCACGAGCGCTCGCCGGCGTGGAGTCCCGATGGAAGCCAGATTGCCTTCGTGTCCGACCAGGGCGGCGAGTACCGGCTCCACATCGCGCCCCAGGACGGGAAAGGCGCCCACCGGGTGATCGACTTGGGTGGCGCTGGGTTCTACTTCGGGCTCGACTGGTCGCCCGATGGGAAGAAGATTGCGTATTGGGACAACTCGCAGACGATCTCCGTGGTGGACGTGGCGACGGGTAAGAGTAAGCGAGTGGGCGGGAATCGGATTTACAGCCCGCTGGTGGAGTTGTCGTACAGCTGGTCGCCGGACTCGAAGTGGCTGGCCTACATCGCGAGCGAGCAGCCGCTGGTGCGGGCGGTGTCGATGTACGACGTGGAAAAGGACAAGTCCACAGCGGTAACGGACGGGTTGAGCGAGGTGGCCGGACCGGTATTCGACCGGGGCGGGCAGTATCTCTACCTGCTCGGCTCGACCGACGCGGGGCCGGCGCTCGACTGGTTTGCCCAGAGCAACGCCGGGCTCCGGAGGACCCGCGGTGTCTACGCGATTGCCCTCAACAAGAAAGCCGCGAATCCGTTCGCGCCGGAGAGCGACGAGGAGACATCGGCCGCTGGTGCCGCGGACAGCACCAAGAAGGCCGAGTCGAAGCCGGCGGCGGGTCCAGCGACGACGGAGATCGACTTCGACCGGATCGCCGACCGGATCGTGGCGTTCCCAATTGCCCCGGCCGAGATCGGGCAGTTGGCGGCGGGCGAGGCGGGACAGGTCTATTACCTCCGGACGACGGACGGCAAAGGCGTGGTTCGGCGCTACGATGCGGCCAAGAAGAAGGACGAGGTGGTGATTCCGGAGGCGGACGGATTCGAGCTCACCGACGACGCCAAGAAGCTCCTCTACCGAAGCGGCCCGGCCTGGTTCGTCACCACGACCGCGGCGCCCAAGCCCGGCGAGGGGGCGCTCAACCTGGCCGCGGTGCAGATCCGGATCGAGCCCCGGGCTGAGTGGGCGCAGATCTTCGACGAGGCGTGGCGGATCCAGCGGGACTACTTCTACGCCACCAACTATCACGGGGTGGACTGGCCGGCGCAGCGGGCCAAGTACGGGGCGCTGCTCGGGAGCGCAGCGAGCCGCGGGGATGTGGACCACATCATTCGGTGGATGCTGAGCGAGCTGCGAGTCGGCCATAGCGGCATCGGCCTCGGCGGGCGGCTGAGCGAACCGAAGAGTGTCGGGGTCGGATTGTTAGGCGCGGACTTCGAGCTGGCCAATGGTCGATACCGGTTCGTCCGGATCTTCGGCGGGCTCAACTGGACCCCGGGTCTCCGGGCGCCGCTCACCGAGCCGGGCGTCGACGTCCGCGCGGGCGACTACCTCCTGGCCGTGAACGGCGTCGACCTCCGGGCCACCGGCAACGTGTACCAGCCGTTCGAGAACACGGTGGGACTGTCGGTCGAGATCACCGTGGGCCCGGACCCGAGCGGCGCCGGATCGCGGACCCTCAAGGTGGTGCCGATCGCCAACGAGGGCGGCCTCCGAAACCGGGCCTGGATCGAGGACAACGTTCGGAAAGTCGACTCGGCCACCGGCGGGCGGGTGGCGTACGTGTACGTGCCCGACACGGCCGAGGACGGCTACGCGTCGTTCAAGCGCTATTTCTACCCGCAAACGCATAAGGACGCCGTAATCGTCGACGAGCGGTTCAACGGCGGCGGGAGTCTGGCGGATTACTACATCGACGTGTTACAGCGCCCCGCGCTGAGCTACTGGGCCATGCGGTACGGCGGCGACCTGAAGACCCCAACGGCCTCGATTCAGGGGCCAAGGGCGTTGCTGACCGACGAGACGGCGGGATCGGGCGGGGACTATTTCCCGTGGATGTTCAAGCACCTCAAGCTCGGGCCGACGATCGGGAAGCGGACCTGGGGCGGGTTGGTGGGCAACTTGGGGACCCCGGTGTTGATGGACGGCGGCGCGGTGACGTCCCCTAACGTGGGGATTTGGACGCCGGAGGACGGGTTTATCGTGGAGAACGTGGGGATCCCGGCGGATATCGAGGTGGAGCAGACGCCGAAGGAAGTGATTGCCGGCCACGATCCGCAGCTCGAGCGGGCGATCGGGTGGGTGATGGAGGAACTCAAGAAGAATCCGGCGCCGAAGCTGAAGCGGCCGGCCTATCCTAACAAAGTGAAACCGTAAGGCTCCGCCGCCATGCCCCTTCGTATCCTTCTTTTGGTTTTTTCTTGGCACCGGCGGGCGACTCGATGAATGCCCGCCGCTAGAACCGCGCCAGGTAGGTCAGCTTCACCAAGCCGGCGCGTTCCCGGGGGGCCCAGAGCCGGTTCCCGTCACCCCGGCGTTCGTTGAAGACCAGGAACAGATCACTCCCCGGCCGAAAGGTGTAGCCGATCCGGAGATTCAGGCCGACGTTCCGCTCGAGTGCGTTGTACTGAAGGAGGGTGTTGGCGACCAGTTTGGTTGACGGGGCCACCGTGAGACGGACGGTGGCGAGATCGGCGGTCAATCGCCCGCCCGGCAGGTCAACCCGGCTTCGGTTGACCTCGAGACCGATCGCGAAGTTGGGCGATGGCGCCACCGAAAGCGCCCCACCGACGGTCCGGATCGTCCCGCCGTAAATCCCTTCCAGCGTCACCGTGGATCGGAGCACGATCGGCCGCCGGGGACTGGTGTTGCCAAACCAATTGAGCGACCAGGTCTGGTATTTCCCCGCCGGGACCGGGATGCTGTCGGAAAGCGCGAAACCTTCGTCGAGCCGGGTGGCACCATAGCTATACCAGGCGAAGAAACCGTCGCCCGAGTTCCACGAGGGGGCGATGTTGGGGGAGACCATCCAGTCCTGGACCCGGCCGGACCCATTGGTGATCAGTTGTCCATACATCAACAGGTCGACACGGCGGAGGCCGAGGATCTTGGGGCGGGGCGTGAACCGGACGTTGGCGTCGCTCCGCTGGATGTCGTTCCGAGTCACGAATCCGAGATCGGCCCGGGCGTTCCGGTCGACGAAGAGATGGGCGACCTGGGCCCCGAACCGGTCGGTCTGATATTGGGCGTCGATTCGCCCCAAAAAACCGGTCCGGGCCGCCTTCGCGGCGGTGGCGGCGGCGTACCCCTGCACCGTCAAGGACGGGCTGGGCCGGATCAGGAAGTCCAACCCGCCAGCGGTGTTCCAGTCGTCGCCCGAGCGTTGGTCGGTGGCCATGGCGCCCAAGTACCCACCGGTACTGAAGTCGCGTTTGACCCGGACCACCGCATGATTTTGCCGAGGCTTCCCGAAGGCGGGGTCGGTCACGACGTTCAAAACGCCGATCGATTGCCGGCCGGCCCGGCCCGTGAGGCGGAGCCCGCCCAGCAGCGGTACCGGGCCGTCATCGGCCACCCCGATCCGGCGGGAGAAGAACATCAGGAAGGGCGGCGGCTCGAAGGCGCTCCGGAACCCGAACTCGAAGATCCCGGCGTT
>JAYVJS010000033.1:0-3338 GCA_043769075.1 Gemmatimonadota bacterium
CAACCTGGATCTGCTCGGCGCGTCGTTCTTTCAGTGGTTGCGCTCGCGAGCGTTGGGCTCGTGGTGGGTCTGATTTTGACCCAACAAACGCCCATGCCCGCCGACACTCCGCCGCCGACCCTCGACCGTGGACTCGCAATCGCCGAGACCCTCGGCACCACCGAAACCCTCGGCTCGTTCCTGGCCCGCTACGGTATCGATTCCATTCCGGTGCTTGCTGCCCTGGTGCCCGCGGACGCCGACCAGGACCCCGTCCCTGACGGCTCGCTCATCACCATTCGCCGGGCGGCAGGCTCCGAGACGACTGAGATCGCGTTCCACTCCGATGAAGACCACCGAATGAGCATCCGGTCCAATGCCGGCCACTGGACGGCCCGGCGTGAGGCCATCGCCTGGACGACGAAGCCCACATTGATCACCGGAACACTCGGACCGGACATGATGGCCATTCCGGCCGCTGAGACCGTGCCGCTCAGCGAGTCAGCCCGGCGAGATTTCATTGTCGGGATGGCCAACGCCCTCGCCTGGCAAATCGATGCGGCCCGGGGTACCGACCCCGGGTCGCGGTTCCGGGCGGTGGTCCGCCTCGGGCAGTCGAGCGACGGCCAACACCGGATCCGCGGCATTCAGGCCATTCAACTCCAAATCGGCGGCCGACCGTTCACCGGTTACCGGTTTTCCTCCTCATCCAACACCTCCTTCGCATACTTCGATGAGCGCGGCCGTCCTCTCGGCCGATCCTTTCTCCGAGCGCCGCTCGCGTCCGACCGAGCCCCCTCCTCCACGTTCATGCTGGATCGTGTCCACCCCGTTCTCGGGACCGTGCGGGCCCACCGGGGCGTCGATTATCCCGCGCCCGAAGGCACCGCCGTACTCGCCGCCGGCTCCGGCACGGTCGGGTTCGCAGGCCCTGGCGAGGCACTCGGGAATTTCGTCGTAATCGAACATGGACGCGGCGTCTCAACCCGCTACGGGCACTTAAGCCGGATCGGCGCCGACATCATCGCCGGCACCCGGGTACGGAAGGGGGCCGTCATCGGCTACGTCGGCCAAAGTGGGCTGGCCACGGCTCCGCACCTCCACTACGAATTTCGGGTCCGGGGTGTCGCGATCGACATGCGCCTGCTCGACGTCGATCCGGAGCGCCCAGTCGAGCCACTGTTCAAGGCCGCATTCGATACCGACCGATTGGCTCTCCGGGCTCTACTCGACCAATGAGGGCGGTAACCTCGGGCGGGCTAGCGGACGGCTAGGTTGGGCAGGTCGCGGACTATCAGGGTCTTGCGGGCGGCGAGGTGGTGCTGGAGATAGCCGCGGAACGGAGCGGCCCAGAGGACCTGTTGGTAGCGTTGCCAATCGGCCAGGGTACGGATCCCAAAAATGCGGAGGTAGTCCCACCCGTCGCTCACCAACATCCGACCGGTTTCGGACCAGACGACGAGCTGGTGCTCCCGTTCGAACGGACGGACCTGATCGTGGAGTAGCCGTTCGAATTCGTCGGCGCTGCCTGGAGCCAGTCTCACGTATTCGAAGACCGTTAGGCCGCCGGCCCCAGCCGAATCGCTCAGCGACGGTACGATCTCGACGAACTGGTCGTGGTGACCAACGGTCATCGCCGAAAGCGTGCCATAGAGCGAAAGAGCCGACGCGCCGGTGGCGCCCGGACGACGAAGGCCCTCGTTTGCGAGATCCATCCCGGCCATCCCACGGTAGCTGCTGACCACGATCAGATCGAGCGGCTCCGGGCTCTCCGACTCACTGAAGCCTCGAAACCGAAGCAGGGCTGGAATCCCGTTGTAAATCGGTCGGAGTTGGTCTCGGTAGATGGCGACCGCCTCGGCCATCCGCCCCGGGGCAAACTGGAACGTCACAATCTGCCGGACCTCCCGGGGGGCATCGGCTTGGGCCATCGCAAGATTGGCCCCAAACACAGCGATGACCGATAGCCCCCAACACCGTTTCGTAGCAGCAGCCGTCATGATGGATCCCCAAAGTCGACCGCGGAACATAGGCCGGCCTGACCCCGCCGGCCATTCCGGCATTCACTCCTAAGGGCCACCAATCCCCAAAAGGGGACACCGGCCAACTGGCGGTCAAAGCCACAAACTTCTCAGCCTCAACTACTTAGGCAGCGGAAAGGAAATGGAACGATTCTTCCATAGCGGGAACCGTTCACACCAAGTTTGCCGCCCTGAAGCGTACTGAGGTCTCCAATGCCAAGCCTTCCCAACTATCGGCTTTTCCCAACCACTTTCGTTGCCACAATTGCCCTGACTTCAAACGCCTGCGTGCTCGTTGCCGCCGGCGCGGGCGCTGGTGGAGCAGTCTACATCACCGAGCGCGATATCGACTCAGAAATCCCATGTTCCGTGGATGACGCCGCTGACGCGGTACGTCGGGCCTTCGAGGACCTCGGCATTACCCAAGGCAAATACACCACTGAAATCGAATCCGGCCGCGAACGGCGCACCCTCTCCGGCCAAACCGACGACCGCGACGTGACGGTCAAAGTGGCCTCGAGCGGCACCGGAAGCCGAGTCTCCGTCACAGTCCGCCGCGACGAGGTTCTTTGGGACAAAGCCTTTGCCCGCACCATCCTCGACCGGATCACTTCTTTGGCTCCGGAATAGCGCGAAAGAAAAAGGAGTCGACGCTGCCGTCCAGGTTCATCCAAATACGCCATTCCATCGCACCCTTTTCGAACCTGGTCTGATAGATACTCGGACCAGACGGGCCGACCCGCGTGAAGGTGAGCGACTGGAGCGCACCGAGCTTCGCAAGCGTGGCCTGCTCTTCGGTGAGTTGCGGCCTCGTCTCTCGGCCCATCGTGAAGTTCATGAGGTCGTAGTTGGGCTTCCCGAGTCGCAGCTCCCCGATGAGCCGACGAATAGCGGCTTCGCTGCCTGGCGATGCCACTTGCCCTTGCACTCGCCGGTCAATGTCGGCCTGGACCTCGGCGGTTTTCTTCGAGGCCAGCAAGGAGAGGATGTCAATGGCGAGACGATCGGGATTTTGTTTGCCGCCGCCGACATTCCTGAGGAGTACGACGCCGAGCTGCGTGTTTCGATCATAGTACATCGCTGCCCGATATCCGGCGACGACGCCGTTGTGGCCGAGAAAGACGTAGTCGCCCCGACGCATCGCCATGAATCCCAATCCGTACCCGCTTTCCAGATCGCCGTCCGTCGCCACCATGCCCTCGAATGCGTCGGTGAGGACCGGCCTAGGGAGCACGCTGTCTGGGCCACGACCAAGCTCGAAAACGGCGAAGCGTGCGAGATCATCGACCGTGGTGAAGATCGCCCCATTCGGCACCTTGTAGCCCCGCCCCTCTCGAG
>JAYVJS010000034.1:0-8480 GCA_043769075.1 Gemmatimonadota bacterium
CGATGCGCCGTTCGGGTTTACGGCCGAACCACCGAAGCCGGGGCCGCAACTGTTTGCCCAAATGAGCCGGGAGGCCGGCGGGAAGCGAGAATCCGGATACGAATTCGGCCTTGCCTGGCGTTCCGACACGATCCCTCGAATGATTGCCGTCAAGCTCAACCACCCGACCCCGTTCTTTGATGACTCATACGGCCTCAATTCCGCCAACAATGGCCCGTTCGGCGATGCGATCCATCAGGAATTGATTCCCTACTTGGAGAAGACATTTCGGATGATCGGGCAACCGTTCGCGCGAGTGATGACTGGGGGCTCGACGGGCGGATGGATTTCGTTGGCGCTCCAAGCTCATTACCCCGACTACTACGGGGGAACCTGGACGCTCTATCCGGACCCGGTCGATTTCCGGAAGTATCAGCTCACGAACATTTACGAAGACACCAGCGCCTTTCGGGTCCCGAACGCTCCCTACGGGTTGCCGGAACGGCCGTTCCAGCAGAACACCGTCGGCCAGCCGATGGGGAATGTCCGGGAGCTATCGCGGATGGAGCAAACCCAAGGCACCAGAGGGCGGTCGGCAGGGCAAATCGACGCCTGGAATGCCGCCTACGGTCCGGCCGGGGCCGACGGCTACCCCCGTCGGCTGTGGGAGATGAGCACCGGTGTGATCGACCGCGACGTCGCGTACTACATGCGGGACCATGGCTACGACCTCGGATACTTCTTGCGCAAAAACTGGACGATCATCGGGCCGAGTCTGGTCGGCAAACTCCACGTCTTTACTGGAGAGATGGATCATTTCTACCTTGCCCCGGCAGTCTACCTCTTAGAAGAATTCCTGGAAGGCACGACCGCGCCCTACTACGCTGGGAGCTTTGGCTACGGGCGCCCGATGAAGGGCCATGGGTGGCAGCCCTGGAGCAACGCCGGCCTGATTCGGATCATGGCCGATCACATTGCCGGTCATGCGCCGCCGGGGGCCGACTTGTCTTGGCGACAGTAGCGGTACTCCCTGAGGCTCGGTCGCGGAAACCGGCCGATCCGGATACATTCTCGGATCGCCAATCCCATCACTTCGGAATCGCGGGGTATGAAGAAGCTCAGCATCAAAACGGTGGCCGTCGTTGGGACCGGCGTCATTGGCCGGAGCTGGATTCCGGTGTTTGCTCGCGCCGGCTGCACGGTCCGGGTATTCGACCCCAATCCAGAGATGGCGCTGGCGGCGATGGAGTGGTTTCGGAACGACCTGCGGTCGCTTCGGGATCAAGGCAAGATCAAGAAGAAAGAAGCCAAGGCGAGGTTCGGCCGGGTCACCCTGACCGAGACCCTGGAGGCGGCCCTTAAGGGGGTCGGCTACGTTCAGGAAAGCGGCCCCGAACGGCCCGATATCAAGAACGCCATGTACCTCGAAATCGACCGAGCGGCCCCGGCCAAGGCGATTCTCGGCAGCAGCACCTCGGCTCTCGACATGACCATCATCGCGCAGGGAGTGCCCGGTGCCCACCGGTGCATCGTGGCCCACCCGGTCAACCCGCCGCATGTGGTTCCCGCGGTCGAAATCTTGGGCGGCGCGTCGACCGACAAGAAAGTGATCGCCCGGACCGTTACGTTCATGCGCGAACTCGGCCAGACGCCCGTGGTGATGAAGAAGTTCGTTCCTGGCTTCGTGCTCAACCGAATGCAGGCCGCATTGATCCGGGAAGCAGTCGATCTCGTCGCCTCGGGGGTCTGCGACGTCGAGGGCGTCGACGCTGCGATTCGGGACGGTCTCGGCCTTCGGTGGGCCTTGATGGGACCTTTTGGTGTCGCCAACACTAACGCGGACGGCGGGTTGCGGGAGTACTTCACGAAGTATGGTGGGGCTTATCACGCGATCTGGGCCGACCTCAATACGGCTCGGCAGTTCGATGCCGAGCTGATCGACCGGCTGGGCCGAGAAACTGATTCGATGATGAACGCGACCCTGGAGGCTCAACGCCAATGGCGGGACCGGCTGGTTGCCGGCATCCGAGAGCTTCGGGCCACCACGCCATTGCCGGCCAAGCGGCGCAAGCAGAAGCGATAACCTCCTCCCACTTCGGATTCCCATGGCCACCAAGTACGAACACCTCTGGCGATACACCGACGCGTACGAGTACATGGAACGGGTCGGCAAGATGCCGCCGGTGATCATTGTCTGTGCCTGCAATGGCGGAGTCCAAGGGAAGGAAGCCAACGACAACCTGCCCGAGACCTCCGACGAAATCGCGGATTCGGTCTTCGGGGCGTACCAGGCCGGCGCCACCATGGTCCATGTGCACGCTCGGGACCCCAAGAACCACACCAGGCCGGCGACGACCACCGAGGTGTGGCACGACGTCAATCGGAAGATTCGGGACCGGTGCCCCGACATCATCATCAACAATACGACCGGTGGCGGACCGGACATGACCATGGAGGAGCGACTCCAGTGTCTTCCCGCTCGTCCGGAGGTGGCGTCGCTGAATCTGACTCCCGACATGAGCAAGTTTCGGATCGCGGCGCGGAAGCCGCCACTACCGTTTCCGCGTGAGGAGCAGGAATTTGATGAATGCCTGCCGTTCACCTACGGCCTCGTCAATCGATTCGCCGCGGAGATGAAGAAGTATGGCGTCAAGGCGGAAATGGAAACCTATCATTCGGGCGGCGCCTGGGTCATGCGGGATCTGATCAAGAACGGCGTGGTCGAGGCGCCGTACTGGATTCAGACGGTCATGGGCTACCAGACGGCGAGCTGGCCGACCTTCGAGAATGTGGTCCACTTGGTCCGGGAGATGCCCGAGAACACCCTGTGGCTCTCGTCGGGGATCGGCCCCCACCAAGTGCCGATGACGAGCTTCGCGATGTTGTTAGGCGGCCACGTCCGCGTCGGGCTCGAAGACAACGTCTATTACAAGCGGGGCGACAAGGCTCGGAGCAACGCGCAGCTTGTGGAACGAGCCGCCCGGTTGGCGAACGAGTTCAACCGAGGAGTCGCCACGCCCGCCCAAGCCCGCCAAATGCTCGGACTTTCGGCGACGCCGACCAAGTACTGACCCCGAATGGACCTCGGGCTCGTCGGACTGATCACGCGGATGGTGGCCGTCGACTCCCGGCTGCCGGCGGAGGAGTCGCTCGCCCGCATGATGGCGGACGAAATCCGAGGTCTGGGCGTTGAGCCCGTCTGGCAGGAAGTGGCACCGGGACGGCCCAATGTGATGGCGGTGGTCAAACTCGGCCCCAAGCCCGGCCTGGTCACCCTGACCGGCCACCTGGACACGGTGCACGTGGCTGAGGGGTGGGGCTCCGATCCGTTTCAGGCCACGGCGCGGGGAGGGAAGTTGTACGGCCTCGGGGCGCTGGACATGAAGTCCGGCCTGGCCTGCGCGTTGTCCGCCTTCACGCGGTTGATTGGTGAAGAGGCCCACCATGCTCGACTCGGGTCGATCGGATTCGCGGCGACCGTCGACGAGGAGGCATTCGGGACCGGGGCGAGGGCCTTGCTCGGCACGCCGTGGGGCCGCAGCGACTTGATGTTGCTGACCGAGCCCTTCCACGGTTCCGGGCCGGAAGATCCGATCCCGTTCGTGATGCCGGGAAAAGTCCTCTATAAGATCGTGGTCAAGGGCCGTTCCTCACACGCGCTGTGCCATCCGGAGCGGGGCGTCAACGCTATCGATGATGCGGCAACGATCGTGCGAGCGCTTGACCGGTTGCCGCTGGGCTCGCATCCCGTCCTGGGGCGGATGAACTACTCGACCCTCAAGATCGAGGGTGGGTATCAGGAGTATTCCGTCGTAGTGCCGGAGCACTGCGAGATCATCGTGACCCGGCTGCTCGCTCCCGGCGAGACTCGGCGTGGCGCGGTGGCGGAGTGTGAGGGATTGGTGGCCACGCTCGGCTTGGCCTCGACGGTCACCGTGGAGGCGGCTCCGCCGTCCTACGAGCCATTCTGGATCGACCCTGATCATCGCGGCATGAGCGCTTTTGCGGCCGCCTATCGGGTTCGAATGGGGCGCGATCCCTCGGTGGGTGGATTGTTGGGGATTACCGATGCCAATATCTATCAGGGCGAAGGCGGGATCCCGACGATCATTTTTGGACCGCGGGGCAAAGGTCTGCACGAGAAAGACGAATATGTCGAGCTCGATACACTCGGGCCGGTCGTTGACGTGCTCGTGGACACGACCCGACGTTACTTCCACTGAACGACAGAAAGTCAACACTATGGCAGTACTGAAATGCGTCGGAGTCAGCGTAGGGCTGGTCGCTCTACTCGCCGGGACCTCCGTCGCCCAGCGGCCGATCAAAGTGTTCATCTCGGCTGATATGGAAGGCATCACCGGGGTGGTGACCGGGGAGCAACTCGGGCCGACGGGGTTCGAGTACGCCCGGTTCCGAGAATTCATGACCGCCGATGTCCTCGCGGCCATTCAGGGAGCCCGAGAGGCCGGCGCGACTCAGTTCGTGGTGGCCGACTCCCACGGGAACATGCAGAACCTTCTGATCGAACGGTTCTCGCCGGACGTGACGATCGTTCGGGGTAGTCCACGCCCGCTCGAAATGATGGAAGGGATCGATTCGACGTTCAGCGCGGTGATGTTCATCGGCTATCACGCGGCGACGACCAATCCGCGTGGGGTCCGGGCCCATACCATCTCCAGTGCGACATTCGCAGCCGTCGAAGTGAACGGGGTTGCGATGGCCGAATCGGGGATCAACGCGGCGGTGGCAGGGCACTTTGGCGTCCCCGTGGTCATGGTCAGTGGAGACGACCAAGCCGTGGCGGAGGTGGCGCAACTGGTCGGGTCGGTCGAGGGCGCGGTCGTCAAGCAGTCGATCGGATTCCATGCAGCCGCCACGATGACTCCCGAGGCGGGTCAAGGACTGATTCGAGCTCGCGCCAAAGCCGCCATGAGCCGGCTCAAGGACTTCAAGCCCTACGTCATCCGAGGGCCGTTGGCGTTGGATTTGACGTACAAGAGCTACACGCCGGCGGAGGCGATGGCTATCCTGCCCGGGATCGAGCGGCGCACCGCCCATACCGTTCGGTATCAGGCCAAGACAATTCTGGAGTTAGTTCGGTTTCTGGTCTTCGCGACCACGTATCATTCCGACCTGACGCCCTAACGTTTAGGCCGTGATCAGGTCGGTATTCCGAGCCGCGGCTTTGATCATCAGGGCCAATTCGGCCATTTGGAAAGGCTTCTGTAGCCCCCGACACCCGGTGCGGGCCAGAAGGGCCTCGGTCCGGTCGTTACAGAGGTCGCCGCTGGTGAGGATGATCCGGCTCCGAAGGGTTGGATCGAAGGCCAGCAGGCGTTCGATAAGCTCGGCTCCCGTCATGGTCGGCATGTTGTGATCGGTGATCACGACGTCGAATCGACCTCCAGCGGCCGCGGCCAGGGCCGCCTCAGCTGAGTCAACGGCGGTGATGTTGAATCCAATCCGGGTCAAGCATCGCCTGATGCTGCTCAATACCATGGCGTCGTCATCGACGAAGAGCACCGAGATCTGGGCCGGCGGCGTGTCCATCGGCCGTTAGGTCCGCTTCAAGAAATCAGGATCCTTCGCGACTCCGCGGGCGACCTGACCAATGACTTCCGGCTGATCGTAGAATCCACTCTCAATCCGAGCCGTTACTTCCTTCAACCGTTCCGGCTCGAGCGACGAGCCGGCCTGACGGACGTCGCGCTGGTCGGAGAGCGCCCTCGCTTCCGCCGAAACATCGGCCGAGTCTGGCCGGGGTCGGCTCCGTTCGGCATCAACCGCCTGGTTCTGGGGGCCGGTGTCGGCCTTCCGGGCAGCGGCGGTGCGAGCGCTATCGAGAGCCGCGGCTTCAGCCGGATTGTGGGGGCCCTGTGGGGACGACGGTTTGATGTTCATTCGGTTCCTTTGGCTCCCCGCCGAAGCGGGCGCGTTCAGATAATACTATCGGCAGCCGGTCGGTTTTACTTGAATCGGGCGCCCGAAACCCCTGTGTGCAGGGTTTGTGCCCGGGAAAACCTACCGGATCACTCTTGCCGACCGGGGGGGCCAAATGGGCTTCGGTTCGTCCCGCCGACACACCTGGCTCCCCCTGCGCATCTCTCGCTACTGCAACACAGTATCGGTCGCGGGTGGAAAAAACTTGAGGGGAATTCGCCGCTTGGCGTACCTCTTGCCCTTTCGAGTACCGCAGCCCAAGGACCGGAAAAAGCTTCCTTGAGTTGCGGCGCAATCGACCGCCTTCAGACGAGCGTACGGAAGCAACGACAATCCATGGCGACGGACGTATTCCCACCGGCGGTAGTTTCAAAGCCTGTTACGGCGGCCGGCAGTCAAAAGCAGTTGCTTCGCCGAGGCCTGACCCACCACCAGGCCGGCGAATGGGCTGAGGCATTGGGCTGCTATCACGCTGTCCTCGCGATCGACCCGGATCACCCCGACGGTCTCAACCTTGTCGGTGTGGTGGCTCATCAAACGGGCGATCATCGCCTGGCAGTGGCGTTGCTCGAGCGTGCGTCGGCCCGAGATCCGCGGGCGCCCGACTTTGCGATCAATCTTGGGCTGGCCCGTCAGGCGACCGGGGACCTCGCCGGGGCCCAGGTGGCCTTCGAGCGCGCGGTTCTCCTCCGGCCGGCCTCGAAGGAAGGCCACCTCCATTTGGGCAGCTGCCGGCGACTACGAGGCGACCTGCCGTCGGCCATCAAAGCGTACGACCGGGCTCTCGCCCTCGACCCGGAGTTTGTCGAAGCCCACGCAACGAGGGGGGCAGCCCTGTCGGCCATGGGGCGGCACCTCGAAGCCGAACGAGCCCTCCGGCAAGCCCTCGAGCTCCGCCCCCTTTTCGCCGAGGCCCATTCGGATCTTGGAATCGTGCTCCAGGCAGAGAACCGAACCACCGAGGCCATCGCATCGTACCGCCGAGCGATCGAGCTCAAGCCGGACTTCGCCGACGCCCACGCCAATTTGGGCACCGCGCTTGGAGCCGTGGGGCAGCTCGATCAGGCCATTGGTGCCTATCGGAAGGCTCTCGGATTGGTCCCGTCCCACTTCGAGAGCCTGTTCAATCTTGGGCTCGCCCTTCGGTCCGTTGGCCAATTCGAGGCAGCGGCGGCTTCGCTTGAGGCTGCCCGGGTTGCCCGCCCGGCGGCCCCGGAACCCTACCTGCAGCTTGCCGCCATCCGCCAAGACCAGGGTCAAGCCGAGGAGGCACTGGCCATTTTGGATTCAGGCCTCGCCGGCTTGGACGCGGAACCAAGGCTGCACGCGGTCCGCGGGGCCACTCTCAAACAACTGGGGCGATTGGACGCCGCCGCCGTCAGTTATCGGCGAGCGTTTGATCTCGACCCAACGTCGGCGAGAGTGGCGACCAATTTCGGCAATGTGCTGACCGCGTTAGGTGAGTTCGACGACGCGGAGCGGATCCTCCGCCTCGCCGTCGCGCTCGACCCCTGGCTGGCGGAGGCCTACTTGAGTTTGGGGACGGCGCTCAAGGGCAAGGCAGACTTCGGGGGCGCCGTTCTGGCCTACCGCGAGGCCCTGCGGTGCCGGCCTGACTACGCCGAGGCAGCGTACAACATCGGCAATGCCTGGCGCGACGCCGGGCGGTTTCCGGAGGCAATCAAGGCCTATGACGAGGCTTTATCGCTCCGCCCTGGGTACGGCGACGCCCTCTGGAACCAGTCATTGGCGCTCCTCGGAGACGGCCAGTTGTCTCGGGGATGGAATCAGTACGAGTGGCGTTGGCGGGAGGGTGATCGGCTCGGGTGTCCGGAGCCCCGTGGGATCCCCCGCTGGACGGGGCAGCCATTATCCGGGGCGAGGATCCTGGTGTGGCGCGAGCAGGGACTTGGCGACGAACTGCTCTTTCTGACCTGTGTGCCCGATCTGGTGCGGGCCGGCGCCTTCGTCACCCTCGTCGTGAGTCCCCGCCTCGTCCCGCTGGTTCGGCGGGCTCTCCCGACTGTGGAAGCGGTTGGTGACGGCGTCCAAGTGATTCCCGACGATCGTTGGTTCGACTGGCAGGTTCCGATGGGGAGTCTGCCCAACTTGCTCAGAAACAACTTGGCCGACTTCGCGCCGCCGGGACCGTTTCTCGTGGCCAACCCCGAGGCGCTGGTCCGGTGGCGGGCTCGACTCGCCGGGCTCCCCGCCGGCAAGCGGATCGGGATCTGCTGGCGGAGCGGTTTGGTCACTGCCGTCCGGCAGCGGAGCTACGCTCCGTGGTCGGCCTGGCACCCGCTTTGGCAGATTCCCGGCGTCGAGTGGGTCAATCTTCAATACGACGATTGCGATTCGGAGATCGCGCAGGTCGAGAAGGATCATGGCATCCGGATCCGCCGTTGGAACGGTGAGGACCTCCGCAACGACCTTGAGAGCGTAACGGCGCTGATCGCGGGTCTGGACGGTGTGGTCACGGCTCCCACGGCGGTCAGTTCGATCGCCGGCGCCGTTGGGACGCCGACATGGCAAGTCGACAGCGGCAGCGACTGGACGCCATT
>JAYVJS010000035.1:0-3434 GCA_043769075.1 Gemmatimonadota bacterium
CAGCCTCGCCAGCAACCACATTGGCTTTTCGGATATGGTCGAGCAACGAGGTCTTGCCGTGATCGACGTGACCCATAATGGTGACGACGGGCGGCCTCGGGTGGAGCTGCTCGGCCGTATCGACCGCGGGGGTCGACGCTTCCGCCGCGTAGTCTTCCTCTTTGGTTGCCTGGAAACCGAACTCGGACGCGATCATCTCGATTTGGTCGAACGTGAGCCGTTGGTTCACGGTCACCATCATTCCCATCTCTTTGAACGCGAACTGGACGATCTGGGTCGCCGGGAGCTTCATCGCGTCGGCCAACTCCGAAACCGAGATGAATTCGTTGACCCGGATCCGGGTTTTTTCCCGTTCCCGCTCTTCGGCGCTCTTGGTGGCCAAGATGTCCCGATAGCTCGGTTCTTCAAACCGGCGCTTCCGCGGCCCGCCCTTCATCCCGGCGAGCGTCTTCAGGATGTTGGCCTGGACCTGATCTTGATCGACGTAATTCTTCCGGGTCTTCTTGCCCTTTTTCCGATTGCCCTGTGCTGACCGCGCCGGTGCGTCCGGTCCGAAGGTCCGTTCGGTCGGCGCCCCGGGCGCGCCCGGCCGGCCCGGAGGCCCGCCCCGCCCTGGTGGTCCGCCCCGTCCTGGAGGGCCGCTCCGTCCTGGAGGCCCGCCTGGACGGGGTGCGCCTGGGCGCGGTGGCCCTCCGGGACGGTTGAACTGGCCCGGTCGGCTGGCGCCCGGAGGACCACTTCGCGGCGGGCCGCTGCGATCACCCTGAGGCCGATCCCGATTGGGGCCACCGGTCGAGCTGAAGACCGGCCGGGGGCCCGAGGCAGGCCGGGCGACTCTGGGCGGGACGAAGGGCCGCCGAGGGGCATTCGGATCGAGGGTCTGGACCGAGACCGGTGGCAATCGCGGCGGGATCGGCGGCAACGTCGGGGCGACGGCCCGAGGCGGCGGCGGCGGCGGAGCGGCCTCGATCGGCTCGGGTTCCGGCGCCGGCTCTTCGCCCGTCGGGGCGGTCGGTTCTTTGAAGAGGGCCTTCGCCCGTTCTTGGATGGACGCTTGGGGCACCACCGGGATCAACGGCGAGTCGATTTTCTCGAAGAGAATCGGCTTTTCGAGATCAAGGGTCGCGTCGTGCAGCGCTCGCTCGGCCTGAGCGATGGCATCCGACTCGGCGACTTCGGCCGCAGTGCGGCGCCGCTTCGAGGGTTTGGCGTCGGCCGCGGCTGGTGGCTCCGGGGGAGCTGCCGCCTCGGCTGCGACGACCTTTGCGGTCCGTCGTTTCGGCTTCTTGGGCTCGTCGGGGAGCGTCGCTTGCTTTCGCTTCTCCCGTTCCCAACGGAGGCGGACCGCGGCCACCTGGGAATCGTCGAGGGGTTGCAACGGGCCGCGCGCGACCACGTGCATATCCTTGAGCAGCGTCATCAGCTGCTCGGTGGGAACCCCAAACTCGCCGGCTAAATCCTGGACTTTCGTCTTGACCACTAGGCCTCCGTCGAACCCTGCTCACGCGCGAACCGAATAATGCCGTCCGCCAACGCCACATCGCGTACCCCAGCGACCATCACCGGGGGCTTGCCCAATCGGGCTCCCAATTCCTGTGCAACCGGGCCCGCCACTTGGGGGACCCCCCGCGCCGTCGCCAACCGGGCGGCCTTTTCGAGCGCGCGCTGACTCGCATCGCTCGCGACCACTATGCAACGGCACTCGTTGGCCTGTAAGGCCCGACGGACCGCTTCGACCCCGATAATCACATGCCCTGCCTTGAGCCCAATGCCCAGGAGGCCGGTGAGATCGCTCATTTAGGCCTTCGCCGCGTCCTCGCCAGGTTCGTCGGCGGTCAGGTCAGCCAGGAATGCCAGCAACTGCTCGGCGGACTCCGGCGTTACGCCAACGATCTTCAGTAGGTCGGCCCGTTCGAGGTCGAGGACGTCGTTCAACGTTCGGTACCCGGCCGTGTCGAGGTGGGCCACTAACTCCGGCGCGAGACCCTTCAGTTCCGTGAGCTGGATTTGGGTGACAATCTCGTCACCCAACGGTTCGGGCGCGAACAACGGTCCCTCGCCGCCACGCTCAAGCCATTCCCGGCTCGAATAGAGATCAATTTTCCATCCAGTCAGCTCGGAGGCAAGCCGGACGTTCTGGCCGTTCTTCCCGATGGCGAGCGACAGCTGGTCCTCGTCGACCACGGCCTGAATCGTCTTGCTCTCCGGATCGGAGAACACCTTGGCCACCCGCGCCGGCGCCAGGGACAACCGGGCAAAACGCTCGGGATCCGGTGACCACGGCACGATGTCGATACGCTCGCCGGACAATTCATTCACCACCGCCTGGACTCGCGAGCCCTTGAGGCCGACGCAGGCGCCAACTGGATCGATCGCGTCATCTTTCGAGATGACGGCCACCTTGGTGCGGCTCCCGACTTCCCGGGCGATGGCTCTGATTTCAACGACGTTCTGGGCGATTTCCGGCACTTCGAGCCGGAACAACGCCGCCACGAACATCGGATCGGCTCGCGACAACACCAGTCGAGGGCCCTTGGGCGTTTCCTCAAGCCGCTTCAGCACCGCGCGGATCGTATCGCCTTGATGAAAATGTTCGCGATGGTTCTGTTCGCGATAGGGCACGATCGCTTCAGCTTCTTTGAACTTGGCCAACATCAACACCACTTTGCCTCGTTCGATCTGCTGGACTTCGCCGGAGAGGAGTTCTCCGATTTTGTCGCCGAACTCCTCACGGATCTTGGTGCGCTCGCCCTCGCGGACCCGTTGAATGATCCGCTGCTTTGCGGCCTGTACTGCTAGCCGCCCGAATTCGGTGAACGGCACTTCTTCTTCCAGAACGTCGCCGGGTTGGAAGCTAGGGTCTTCGTACCGAGCCTCCTCGAGGGCGACTTGGCAACTCGGATCGTCGACGGCGTCGGACACCGTCCGAAGCCGGACGACCCGAATGGTGCCCTTGAGTTCATCGACCTCGAGCTCGAACTTGACGTTGAGTCCGAACTTTCGAACCAACGCGGCGTGAATGCCGTCGCGGAGGAGATCGAGCAGATCGGAACGATCAAGTTGTTTGGCGTTCGTGAGTTCACGGAACGCCGTCAGCATTTCGACTGATCCAGCCATCGACTTCACCCCCCACAGCGGAGGCCAAGGTGAGCGCAAGCCAACCACCAGCTCGCGACGAATTCATCATAAGGTGAGCACTGGACGACCGCTGGGCAGGAAGCCACCACGTACGTCCCCAGTAGGCGGGGGGACATACGACCAAACCTGGGCTCTAAAACAAAAATGTGGGGGACAACCCCACATCAAACGAGCCACCCTCCCCCAACTGCACCGACCCGAGGAATCTACCCCCCGGGAGAGGGAACGTCAATTGCCCCGGGCGGGGCTATTGCCTTGCGTTATTGACCGTTACGCTGATCGACGTGAAGCCGGTA
>JAYVJS010000036.1:0-15016 GCA_043769075.1 Gemmatimonadota bacterium
ACCGGGGTCGTGGTCCTGACTCCGAACCTTGGCTGGGTCAACATGCCGGTTCGTGATCGGATCGGCGACGCCCTGGGCCAGTCGGCCTGGCTCGACAACGACGCCAACTGTGCCATGGCCGGCGAGGGGTGGGTTGGGGCCGCCAAAGGAGCCCGACACGCGGTGACCTTCACTTTAGGCACCGGTATTGGGGGTGGCATTATCGTGGACGGCCAGCTGCTACACGGCGCGTCCGACGCCGCCGCCGAGGTCGGCCACATGACCATCGTGGCCAACGGCCGGCGCTGTGGCTGCGGGAATGACGGCTGTCTCGAGGCCTACGCGTCCGGACCGGCGATCGCTCGTCGCGCGGTGGAAGCAATCCGCGCCGGAATGGAATCATCGATCGGGTCCCTGGTCGATGGCGCTCTTGAGCAGGTGAGCGCCCAAACGGTGTACCACGCGGCCGGGACCGGCGATCCACTCGCCCTCGAGGTCGTCAAAGACACGGCAAAGTATCTTGGGGTTGGGGTGGCAAACCTGATCAACATCCTGAATCCTGAGGTCGTGGTGATTTGCGGTGGGGTGACCCAGGCCGGCGACCGGCTCTTCACCCCGCTCCGTCAGGAGGTCAACCGGCGGGCCTTTCGACCGGCGGTCGACGCCTGCCGAATCGTGCCGGGGTTGCTGCCGGGCACCGCGGGCGTGGTCGGGGCTGCCAAGGTCTTTTTGGATGCCCGCCCGTAAACTCGGCGTGCTTGGGTCGTTGGTGTGGGACGAAATCCACGGGCGGGACCCGGGATTGGCCGTGACCGAAGAATGGGGCGGCATCGCCTATGCATTGTCGGGGTTTGACGCGGCGTTAGGCGATGACTGGGAAATCGTTCCCCTCGTCAAGGTGGGACGGGATCTCGCGGGTCCCGCTGAGGCGTTCCTCCGGACGTTGTCGCACCGGAATCCGACCGCCCGTTTCATCGAAGTACCGACCCCCAACAACCGGGTGGTCTTGCGCTACCAGTCGGCGGAGCGCCGTTGTGAACGGATGTCCGGCGGGGTACCGGGTTGGACCTGGGCGGAATTGGGACCGCTCGTGATGGACCTCGACGCGGTGTATCTCAACTTCATCTCGGGATTCGAAATGTGCCTCGGGACAGCCTCAGCGTTGCGAGACGGGTTCGCCGGACCGATCTACGCCGATCTTCACAGCCTGCTGTTGGGGATGAGCCACGACGGACTCCGGAGCCCTCAGCCACTGCCGGATGCTCCAAACTGGTTCCGGTGTTTCGATATCGTGCAGGTCAACGAGGACGAAATGGCCCAACTCTCGGGCGACCCTCTGGGGCTCGCGAACAATGTCCTTCAGGCCGGGGCGTCGGCACTCTTGGTCACCCTAGGCCCCCGAGGCGCCGCCTACGTCGCGGCACCGGGTTTCGAGTCGCTCGCCGATCGGCGCCGGCCCCCGTCGGCCGGCAGCGGGACGGTCCGAACGGCCCGGATTGCCGGCGCCCAAGTCGAGACGGCCGACCCCACTGGATGTGGTGACGTCTTCGGGTCGACGACGTTCGCCCACCTGCTTCGAGGGGAATCGCTGGAGCGATCCGTCGGGGCCGGCAACGCCGCGGCGGCACGGAACGCGACCTTTCGGGGCGCGTCGGCGCTCAACCACCATCTCCGGGGATCGTTGCTCACTTTATGATTCACGTCGTGCCGGTGCCGGCGAGCCTCGATGACCGCGGGCTTGATACCATGGCCCAAGGTCTGTCGAGCTGGCCTCCGTCCGAACGGCTGCTGATCGACGCTCGCGGTACGACCTGGGCCTCGCCCTTCGGCTTGACCGCGTTACTGACCCTGGGCCAGGCGATGAAGGAGCTCAACGTCCCCACGCCGCGACTGGCGGTGCCGGACGGCGACGATACCCGCAGCTACTGGACCCGGACCGGGTTTTTCCATCATGCCGCCGAGTATTTTGAACTGATCGGCAAAGTTCCCAAGCGGGCCGGCGATCCGCCGTCGGACGTCTTGGTGCCGGTGACCGCCATCCGGGCCGCGGCCGACGTGCACGAGGTCGTCGGTCGGGTTCAAGAGGGGGCGATGCGGATCCTGACCTCGGAGCTCAAGCTCGAAGCCAAGGCGACGATGGGGTTCGCCATGGCCCTGTCGGAGGCCTGCCAGAACGTGGTTGAGCACGCCGGCACTGGGGGCTGGGTGGCCGTCCAGACATATTTTTGGAAGCGGCGGCTCGGGCGCAAGGTCGCTGTCATCGCGGTCAGCGACGCGGGGGTCGGCTTCCGTCGTTCGCTCGAAGCCACCGAAGCCAAGAAAGTCGGCGACCGGTGGGGCGATGCGGCGGCGATCGAGTCGGCGCTGCTCCATGGCGTGAGCCGGTTCCGCGACGCCGGGCGGGGTCAGGGGCTCGCCGGCATCAAGCGATATCTGGTCCGCTGGCACGGAAAGATCTCGGTCCGCAGCGGCACCGCGCGGGTCGCCGTGCGCCCCGAATGGGATGATGACGTCCCCCTAGCCGAGCACCTCCCCTTCTTTCCGGGGTCGCAACTACAGATCACTATTCCGGCCCAGGAGCCGCCGACTCGATGAGGGACCGGATTGATCTGGCGCCGTTGCTCCGGGAGGCGGTGAGCACCCCGTACTCCGACTTGGTTACCCGGCCCACCGGGGTCGCCGTCCGGCAACAGATCGAGGCCCAAATCGCGAGCAGCCCCTACCCCACCGCGCTCTTGGATTTCGGGGCCATCGGCCTCCTCGATTTCAGTTGCGCGGACGAAATCGTGGCTCGCCTGCTGCTTAACGCGGACTTCGAGCGGCCCCGGTTCGTCGTCCTGGTCAATGTGTCCGAAGATCAAGGTGAGGCGATCGACCATGTTCTGGAAACTCACCGGCTCACCATCATCGCGATGGTGATCGGCGACCAGAGCCCCCGGGTCCTGGGGTGGCGCTCCCCGGATCTCATGGCGGCCTTCGGCGCCGTCATCGCTCTCGGGGCCGGCGACACCGGCCGGGTCGCTGATTCGTTAGGTTGGACGTTGGAACGGGCCGCTGATGCCCTGCAGTCGCTCGCGCTTCGCCGGATGGTGCAGGCCGCCTCCGGAACCTACTGCCCCCTGCCGCTCACATGACGACACCACGCCCAGGCCGCTCGACACTCTCGGTCCACGGTCCACTCGAACGGCGGCGACCCGACGAACCGGTCGTCCAGCCCGTCTATCAGAGCACCACGTATGTGAACGCCATCGGGGCGGCCGGAGAGGTCAAGTACGAACGCTATGGCAACACGCCCAACCAGGTGGCGGCGGCGGCCAAGTACGCGTTGCTCGAGGGCGCCGAAGCGGCGGTCTTTCTCGCCAGCGGCATGGCCGCAACCGCGATGGCCCACCTGGCCGTGCTTCGTCCCGGCGACCACCTCATTACCAGTCGGTGGATCTACGGCGGGACTCGGCGGCTGTTCGACGAGGAATTGGGCCGGTTCGGCATCGCGGTCACCTACGTCGAGCCGACCCAGCCTCGGGCCTGGCGCCGGGCAATCCGAAAGACCACCCGGGCCATCTTCTTCGAATCGCCGACTAACCCGATCATGCGGGTGGTCGATCCGGTGCCGGTGGCGGCGATCACCAAGGAGTATGGGTTCGCCATGCTGGTCGACAGCACATTCGCCTCGCCGGTGAACTTCCGGCCGCTCGAACACGGGGCCGACGTCGTCATCACCAGCGCCACGAAATCGCTGAACGGTCACTCGGATGTCACCGCCGGCGCCGTGGCCGGGACCCAATCGGTTGTCGACGAGGTCACCCGCCTTTCACGCCTCTGGGGACCGTGTCTTAATTCGCACGCGGCCTGGATGCTCGACCGCGGCATGAAGACCCTGGCTCTCCGGGTGGCCCGCCAGAACACCAGCGGCTTGGCCGTCGCCACCTGGGCTGAGACCCACCCCAAAATCAGCGCCGTGCTCTACCCGGGATTGCCGTCCCATCCCGATCATGCGATCGCGGTTCGGGTCCTCGACGGGTTTGGCGGGATGGTCGGCCTCGTGATCAAAGGCGGCGCGCCGGCGGCTGAAAAATTCCTCCGGCGGCTCCGCCTCATCGCCCACGCCCCCAGTCTCGCCGGTGTGGAGAGCTTGGCCTCCGAGCCCCGGATCACCTCCCATGCCTCGCTGACCCCAGAACAGCGCGCCGAGCAAGGCATTCCCGACGGTTTCGTTCGACTCAGCTGCGGGATCGAAGACACCGACGATATTGTCGACGATCTGCGCCACGCGCTCGATGGACTATGATCCGCTTTAACCGGGTGTCGAAGATCTACCCCAACGGCGTCGTCGGCCTGAAGGACGTCACCTTCCAGATTCCCAAGGGCCAGTTCGTCTTTCTCACCGGCCACTCGGGGGCCGGGAAGTCGTCGATCCTGTCGCTCGTCCTGGCCGAGCAGCGGCCCACCGAGGGCGACGTGAGGGTATCGGGCTATCAGATCGCCAAACTCACCCATCACGAGATTCCTCGGCTCCGTCGGCGCCTGGGGATCGTGTTCCAGGACTTCCGCTTGCTCGAGTACCATACCGTCGAAGAGAACGTCGGGTTCGCCCTCGAAGTGACCGGCGCCCGGCGGGAGACCATCGCGAACCGAGTCATGCGGGCCCTCACCCAAGTGGGCCTCGCCTCGAAGGCTCGGGCCTACCCCAAAGAACTGTCCGGCGGGGAGCAACAACGGGTCGCGATTGCCCGCGCCTTGGTCAATGATCCCCATATCTTGATCGCCGACGAACCGACCGGCAACCTCGACGAACGCGCCACTCGGGGCGTGTTTCAGCTGCTCCAGGAAATCAACGCCGGGGGCACCGTCGTGGTCATGGCGACCCACAACATGGAGCTGGTTCGTGACACGGGGTACCGAACGATCGAGCTGCGAAGCGGCCGAATCGTCTTTGACAGTGGCGTTGATGACGACGGAGCGAACCGATGAGACATCGAACCCCGTTCGGCGAAGCGATGATGACGTTCAAACGAACGCCACTCCTGTCCGGCCTGTCCATTGCGTCCATCGGCTTTTCCCTGTTTACGATCGGCCTGTTCGCCCTCGTGGCCCTCAACTTCCAGCGGGCCCTGGCCACGCTGGCTGAGCGAGTCGAGGTCGTTGCGTTCGTCCTGCGTGGGACCCCGACCGAAACAATCAGCCAGGCCAGCCAGGACATCTCGGCCTTTCCGGAAGTGCTCGACCTCAAGTTCGTCAACGCCGATCAGGCGCTCTCGCGAGCCCGCCGCGAGCTGGTCGAGTTCAAGGAGGCCTATCGCGATCTCGAGGTCAATCCGCTCCCGGCGTCATTTGAAGTTCGCCTCCGGCCCGCGTTTCGTGACGCAGAGCACGCCCAAGCCGTGGCCGAGCGCCTCCGTGGTTTCCCCTTCGTCGAGGATGTCCGTTACGGCCGCGACTGGGTCGAACGGCTCGACCGGCTCCGGAACATGGCGGCCGCTGTCGGCGCGGTCATCGGGCTGGCGTTTGCGGCGGTGGCGATCGTCATCATCGGAGTGACGATCCGAATCACCGTGCTCCAGCGGTCGAAAGAAATCTCGATCATGCGGCTCGTCGGGGCCACCAACGCCTACATCAGGGGGCCGTTTCTGATCGAGGGCGCCATCAAGGGGGTCACGGGAGGCATTCTGGCCATCGCGATGTGTTGGCTCACCCTCGCCCTCTTTCGCCGCACGGCCACCGACACCGGAGCGGCCTTGGCATTTTTCGGACCGATCCAGATGCTTCTGATCGTGGTCTTTGGCACCGCCATTGGGCTGGGCGGTAGCCTGCTATCGGTAGGGAGACACCTCAAGAATGTGTAGCACCGTTGGCCGCCGGTGCTTCGTTCTTGCCTCGGTCGTTTTCGCGATGCTCGAGACGCCGGGGACGCTCTACGGCCAGCAGCCGACCGACCTCGAGAAGAGCCGCCAGCGGTTGGAGCAAATCCGGGCGGAACGGGATCGGCTCCGTCAAGACCAGGAGCGGCTGCAAGGCCAGGTCCGTGACGCCGGCCGTGAGCTCGACAACTTGGAGCGGCAGCGGGAATCGACCAATCGGATCGTCAACGAGCTTGAACGTCAAATC
The DNA here is from genome assembly GCA_043769075.1 of Gemmatimonadota bacterium. Taxonomy (GTDB): domain Bacteria; phylum Gemmatimonadota; class Gemmatimonadetes; order Gemmatimonadales; family GWC2-71-9; genus SHZU01. Next base: position 6,085 of record JAYVJS010000036.1, read on the forward strand.
GGCGGCCTCGGCGGCCAGTTGGAGAACACCAGTGTCCAGCTGGCTCTGACCGAGGACAACCTCGCCGACCGCCGGGCCGTCTTAGAGCGCCGGCTGGTCGACATCTACAAGCGGGGGCCACTCTACACCTTCCAGGTTCTGTTGGCCGCCGAGTCGTTCTCCGACCTGTTGTCCCGATACAAGTATCTGTTCTTGTCCAGTCGCCAGGATCGCGCCCTGCTCTCGGACGTGGAACGGCTCCGGAGCCGGATTCAAACCCAACGGGGCGAGTTGGTCATCGTCCAAGACCAGCTCGATCGACGACGGGAAGAGCGCGAGGCCGAGCTCAAGAGCTACCGGGTCCTCGCCGAGGACCGGACCGCCCAGATCCGACGGCTCCGCCAGAACACCCAATCCACGGCGAGGCGGCTTTCGGTGCTCGCCAAAAGTGAGGAAGACCTGGTCGATGTCCTCGCGGGACTTGAGCGGAACCGGCGAGCTGGGCCGGCTCGCACTCCCGCCGCCGGCGGCACCCCCGTCCCCCGTTCCACGACGACTTCGACGGCGGACCTCGGCACCCTCGACTGGCCGGTCCAGGGTCGGATCCTTCACAACTTCGGACTGGACACCTTGGCCAGCGGGGGCAAGATCACTCGCCACGGCATTTCGATCGCGGCGCCGGCAGGCACCGCCGTCTCGGCCGTTTCCGCCGGCCGGGTGGTGCTCGTTCAGCGGCTCGGTACCTATGGACTGTCGGTCATCGTCGAACACGCCAGCGGCTATTTCTCACTCTATATGCAGCTCTCCAGCACCACCGTGAATGTGAACGATTCGGTCACCAAGGGTCAACGGATTGGATCGGTTGGTGGCGAGAACTCCGACGACGGCGCCCACCTCTACTTCGAAATCCGGGGTGACAACCAACTCGCCCTGGACCCGACTGATTGGCTCCGCCGCCGCCGTTAGGCCGCGGCGTCCGAGGCGGCGTCTTTGCGGGCCTGCAGTGCCGCCTCGGCCTTCGCAAACAAGTCTTCGGAGGTCAGGATCCCGGGACCGGGGTAGGAAACAAAGCCCGCGCTCAATGCCACCGGCTCCGGTTGACCCATGCCCGCCGGTTGCGACGCGATGGCCCGCCGCAACCGAGTCAGGGTGTCGAGCGCGCCGGCTTCGCCGGTCTCCGGCATGATCACCGCAAACTCGTCGCCCCCGTATCGCGCCACGAAGTCCGGCGATCGTAGTTCCCGGTGGAGTACCCCGCCCACCCCGCTCAACACCCGGTCACCCGCCGCGACCCCATGGCGGTCGTTGACAAACCGAAGACCATCGATGTCGAGTAGCATCAGGGTGAACCGGCGACCATAGCGCTCGGCGCGGTGCATCTCCTCCCGAACTCTCCGGTCAAGTGCGTCAAGCCCGCCGCACCCGGTCACCGGCTCGGTCAGGCCCGCGCCCGCTTGTCGGCGGTACAGGGTCGCCCGTCGGTCCTCATGCTCGAGAAGCCGGGTCGCGTTCACCACCAGCGTCTCGATGAACGCCACACCGTCCGCCGTCAAATTGGGGCGAGGCAGTGCGGTGCGGACGACAAAGAAGCCGAGGCTCTTCCCTTGAAACACGATCGGCACGGCCACGGCGCTGGTTGGCTCATTCGGACCACTGGTCGGATTTCGTTCCCGCCCGCCAAACAAAGGATGCTGGCTGGCTTCGGGAATAAAGGTGGTCTGCCCGGTGGCGGCGGCGTGCTGCGCTTCGGGATAGTCCGCCAGGTCGATCTCGAGGTTTCGAACGTCGGGCCGCTCCGCGACCGCGATCACCCGGCCCCGCCCCGAATCGAGCGAGAAAATCACCGCGCAATGGGCCGCGTCAAGCGAGCGGGCCACTTCGCGGGCCAGGATCTGGAGCGTTTCCTCGGGCCGGGAGGCCAACGCCAGGTCGCGGAACACCGAAAAGAGTTGGGCCTGGCCGTTGTGGGAGGCGGCCGCTAAGAACCCGTCACGAACCCCGCGGAGCCGAACCGCCAAACGAGAGTTGAGCTCAGGGAGGTAGACCGGCGCCACCATGACGTCGACCGCCCCCTGGGCCAGAGCCCGCCCGGCGGCCTCCGACGACCCGGCCGGCAGCAGTACGATCGTCGGGACATTGCGCCAGGGCCCGCCGCTGATGGGCATCAGGAGCCGGTCCAGATCGCCGTCGGCCGGGCCAGCCGTGACAACGGCCACGTCGGGGGAACCGGCGTCGCCCGGCGACCCGGCGAGGTCCGGCGCCTCCGCCAGGACGTACCCGGCTCGCATCAGACTCCGTTCCAGGCCGTCCGGCCGAGCGGCTGGTGAACCAACGAGCAATACGCGTGTCTGCATCCTACCCACTTTTTAGCACGATCCGGACCATCCAGCCGAGATCCAATTGCTAGGACGTATATTATTGATTTACAAGTGCTTAAGGCATGTTACATCAGGTTACTTCTAGGGCTGAATCGAGGAGTGTGTCGTGTCAAAGATCCGACAACCTCCACCCCTGGGACCCCAATGGCCCTAGCCTTAAGCCCCCTGTCGGCTTGTCCGAAATGCTTCGAGTGCCGATCTTTGATCCGCAACGAAGATCCAAATTGGGGCGCCTGACCTTCGAGGCGACCCCTTCACAGTTTCGATGGGAACCCATCGGAACCCGACCCCAGGATTATGAGCGATTCCAACAGCCTCGCCGCCCACGGCGTCTCGACCAAGATCGTTTGGACCAACCTCGGTACCCCCGCGCTGTACGAACACTCCGCCCGGCGTGGCGAGAGCCGTCTGACCGACCACGGAGCGCTAGCGGTCGTCACCAAGCCCCACACCGGCCGGTCCCCGAAAGACAAGTTTGTCGTGGACGAGCCGACCAGCTCAGGGCAGATCTGGTGGGACAAGAACGACCGATTCTCCCCCGCGGCCTTTGACCGGCTCCTGAGCGACGTACAGCAGCATCTCAGCGGCCAACCGGAGGTCTTTACCCAAGATCTCTTCGGCGGGGCCGATCCGAGCTACCGCTTGTCGGTCCGATTCATCACCCCGAACGCCTGGCAGGCGATGTTCGTGCGGAACATGTTCATCCGGCCTGATCCGGCGGCGCTCGGGTCGTTTGCCCCAGACTTCCTGGTGTATCACGCCCCCGAGTTTCAGGCCGACCCCGCCGTGCATGGGACCCGGACCGGGACCTTCATCGTCTTGAACTTCTCCAAAAAGATCATCTTGATCGGGGGCACTCGCTACGCCGGAGAAATGAAGAAGTCGATCTTCACGGCCCTCAATTTCCTGCTGCCCCAACAGGGCGTCCTCCCGATGCACTGTTCCGCCAACATCGGAGCCGGAGCCGACACGGCCATCTTTTTCGGGTTGTCGGGAACCGGCAAAACGACCCTCTCAGCCGACCCGACCCGGAAACTGATTGGGGACGACGAGCACGGGTGGAGCGATCGGGGGGTCTTCAACTTCGAGGGCGGCTGCTACGCCAAGGTCATCCGGTTGTCGAAGTCCGGCGAACCAGAGATCTGGAACGCCAGCCACAGGTTCGGCACGGTTCTCGAAAACGTGACGCTCGACGAGCGGACCCGCGCGGTGGATTTCGAATCGGATGCGATCACCGAGAACACCCGCGCCAGCTACCCGATCCACTTCATCCCCAATTTCGAACCGAGCGGCGTCGGGAGCCACCCGAAGAACATCGTGTTCCTGACCGCCGATGCTTTCGGGGTCATGCCCCCGATTGCCCGGCTCAGCGCCGAGCAGGCGATGTATCACTTCCTATCCGGGTATACCGCCAAGGTGGCGGGCACCGAGCGAGGGGTGACCGAGCCGACGGCCACGTTCTCTTCCTGCTTCGGCGCCCCTTTCCTGCCACTCCATCCCGGCGTCTATGCCAAGATGCTCGGTGAGAAGATTGCCAAGCATGGCGCCAAGGTCTGGTTGGTCAATACCGGCTGGACCGGCGGCCCGTACGGGGTCGGCTCTCGCATGAAACTCGGCTCAACCCGCGCGATGGTCACCGCCGCGCTCTCGGGTGCCCTCGACCAAGGGAGCTTTCGCACCGAGGCCGTGTTCGGATTCGCCGTTCCAACCGCGGTCACCGGCGTCCCAACCGCGGTTCTCGATCCCCGGGCAACCTGGAAGGATGGGGCCGCCTACGACGCCCAAGCATCAAAGCTTGCGGCGATGTTCAACGAGAACTTCAAGGCCTTCGCCAGTGAGGTGCCCGAGAGCGTCGCCAAGGCGGGGCCGAGGTAGGTCCGGCTCGGCACTCGGATGACGGGATTTGAGGTTATTCGGGACCCGTTGTGGGACAATATTCGGCTGGATGCGGCGGCGATGTCGGTGCTCGACACGCCGCCGCTTCAGCGATTGCGCTACGTGCGGCAACTTGGCCACGCCTTTCTGGTCTACCCAGGGGCCACCCATTCCCGGTTCGAGCACGCCCTCGGCGCCTACCACCTGGCGGGCCGGGCGCTCACGGGGCTCCAACAGCGCGGCGACCTTGAGGCCGTCCCGGTCCGCCATCAACTAGCGGTCCGACTGGCAGCGCTGGTTCACGACATCGGTCACTATCCCTTTTCCCACGGACTCGAGGAAGCCGGCTTCCCCAACCATGAGACCCTGGGCGTCTCCAAGTTGAGCCGCGGGGAGCTCGGCAGTGCGCTCGACCGGCTGGGTGGACCCGAGTTGGTCGGGGAAATCGGCACCCTGATTCATGGCACCAACCCCGGGGCGCTTCAGGGCTTGGTGTCAGGAAGCCTCGACCTCGACAAGTTTGACTACCTCAGCCGCGACGCCCGGGCCTGCGGCGTCCCGTATGGAACCCTCGACGTCGATCGACTGCTGTCGGCGCTGACGGTGGTCGCCAACTCGGACGGGCAGCTCGAGGTCGGCATTCTCGAAAAAGGAATGAGCGCCCTTGAGACGCTACTGTTCGCCAAGTATCAGATGTACCGCAACGTGTATTGGCACCATGCCGTGCGAGCCGCCACCTGCATGTTCAAGCGAGCGGTCCGGGCCGCCGTCGCCTCCGGCGGGCTGAGCCGGGAAGCGCTCGCCGAGGAAACCGACGGCGCGCTGATGGAGCGGCTGTTTTCGAGCGACCCGACCGGGCTGGCCCGCGCCGTGTATGAACGGCGCCTCTACAAGCGGGCCCTCGACCTCCCCGCCAGCGAAGTCCCCGATCGGGCCGGCGACTGGATCGGAGACGATCCCGACTTGCTTGAACGGGTTGAGGATGCGGCCGCCATCGAACTCGGCCTCGGGCCGGCCGGCCTTTTACTCGACTACCCGGCCCGCCCCAACATGCTTGGCGTCGACATCTTGCTTGCCACCCGGGACGGCCGGGCCGAACGGTTGAGCGGGGAAGGACGTTCGGGACATCTCGGGCTTCCACGGATCGGCGACGAACTCTATCGGAGCGCCCGGCACCTCCGGGTTTTTTCGGCCGAGCCGCTGGTTGGGATGGGCGATCGTCTCCTCCGGCTGGCGACCCTTACGGCGGAGGATGCCCGAGACCGGCTGACCACGGGTCGGAGCCTGACCTAGCCCGGGAGCCTCAAGCCTCGTCGATGCGGACCACGATAGCGGTAATGTTGTCGAGGCCGCCATGACGGTTCGCCTCGGCGATCATCCGGCTGACGACCAGTTCGGGAGTCGAGTCACTCTCAATGATCTTGGCGAGCTGATCGTCCTCCAGCATGCCGGTGAGGCCATCCGACGCGACTAAGAGCACATCGCCTTGCTCGAGGGTACCGAAGTACACGTCAGGGACGACATCCTCATTTGCCCCGACACAACGGGTAATGACATTGCTGTATGGATGGGTCCGGGCCTGGTCCGCGGTGAGCAAGCCTGCATCGACCTGTTCCTGGACGTAGCTATGATCTTTCGTAATCTGAAGGAACTGGCCGCCACGAAACAGGTAGGCCCGGCTGTCACCAACTTGGCCGATGACGTACCGATGGGCCCCCAGCACCAGGACGGTGGTCGTCGTTCCCATCCCCCGCTTGTCGGCTTCCGCGAGGGTCCGTTCGAAAATGGCTTGATTGGCCGCCCGGATGGCGTGGCGGACTCGTTCGAACGCGGCCCCGTCCGCCAGACCCCGGAGCGAGCCCAGCTCCTTGGAGATGATCTCCACCGCCATTTCGCTGGCCACCTCCCCGGCGGCGTGGCCCCCCATGCCGTCGGCAACGACAAACAGCCCGCCGGACAAGTCGACTTTGAAACTGTCTTCGTTGCCGCTGCGCACCACGCCGACGTGCGTATCTCCCGCGCAGGTAATCAGCATGAGTTAGACGAAGAGGACGAGGGCGACCAACGCCGCCGCCAGCAGGACGATGGCCGCAGCCAAGATGGCCGGATTGCCTCGGCGCCCGAGAGGCCTGGCCGAAGGCGCCGACGTCGCGACCGCCGGGGCGGGCGGGACCAGGCGGGGCGCGGCGGCAATCCGGTCGTCGTTCGGCTCGAAGGAAATCGCCACCTCACCGAGCTGAATGGTCGCTCCGGGAGAGAGTGGCGTCTCATCGACGACCGGTTGATCGTCGACCAGCAAACCCTGCTCGGAGCCGATCGCGGTCAACGTCCAGACACCCTCTCGCAATTGGATCCTGGCCCGGGCCCCGCCAATGCTCGCATCGAGCAGCCTGACGTCGTCAGTTTCGGCCCGACCGACCGTGACTACGGCCGATCCGACCTGGTGGCGGACGCCCTTTGACTCGCCACTCTTGATTCGGAGTACCGCGAGGGGCCCGAACTTACGCACGCCGACCAAGGTGTCGGAGAGGCGAGCGGCTGCCCCGACCGGGGGGACCGCCGGCCCATCCAGCTCCCGAACGCCCGAGTAGTATCGAAACTCTTCGGCCCCAATTCGAATCACATCTAGCGCTTTCAGCGGCCGGCGACCGTCAATCCGCCCACCGTTCACAAAGGTTCCATTCGCCGAGAGATCAACAAGAACATCACCGTCCGGCCGAGCCACGATTTCTGCGTGGCGGTCCGAGGCATCGGGCGAGGCGATCACCACCTCGGACCGGCCATCGCGTCCGAGCCCAAACGGAACGACCGCGACCCGATACTCCCGCCCATCATGGAGACTCACCAACCGACCCGGCGGACCCATCCGCTCGGAGGTACCGGCCGAGAGTCGCCCTTCGAGCCCGCTGCGGGTTCCGGCCGCTACGGCCCGCGTTCGTCTTGGCTCTCGATCCATGGCCCGGCAGGTCTCCTTTTTTTCGGCGTCGGCCCCAAACGTAGGCCGAGGTCGGCGGGTTAGCAAGAAACCAACAGCCGATTCGGCGTAACCCTGGCCGGAGATCTGTCAAGTCATTTGACCTACGGCAGTTCCGCGCTGAAGTTGGGAAAGCCGCTGGTAGACCCCGTCCAGCCGAACCAGCTCCTGGTGCCGCCCCCGCTCGACCAGCCGGCCGTGGTGCATGACCAAGATCTCGTCGGCATGGAGGATCGTGCTCAGCCGGTGGGCGATAACCACCGACGTCCGACCCCTCATCAACGCATCCACTCCGCCCTGGATTCGGGCTTCCGATTCGGAATCGACCGAACTCGTTGCCTCATCTAACAGCAGGATCCGGGGGTCCCGGGCAAGGGCTCGGGAAAAGCTCAGCAGCTGCCGCTCGCCGACCGAGAGATTCCTCCCCCGTTCCGTCAGGACGTGACGATATCCGCCCGGCAATCGTTCGATGAACCCATCGATCCCCACCCGACCAGCCGCCGCGGCCACCTGGTCCTCGCCGACCTCCGGGTCAAGGGCCAGATTCCGAAGGATGTCACCCGAAAAAAGGAACAGCTCCTGTTGGACGAACCCGAATTGGCGCCTCAAATCGCTCGCGGCGAGATCCCGTATATCGACGCCGTCGAGCGTAATCCGGCCCTTGACCGGGTCGTAGAACCGAAGCAGGAGACTGACAATCGTCGTCTTGCCGGCCCCGGTATGGCCCACCACCGCCACTGTGGAGCCGGCCGCGACCTGGAAGGTCACGTCTTCGAGCACCCAGGGGCCGGCCTCCGCATATCGGAACCAAACCCCCTCGAACCGAATCTCGCCGCGAACCGGCTCCGCCAGCTTGACCGGGACAATTGGCTCTCGGACCTCAATCGGGGTGTCGAGCAGTACGAAAATCCGCTCGGAACTGGCCAGGGCGGTTTGGAGCAGATTGACCTTTTCCGAGAGATCCTGCAATGGCTGAAAGAAGCGACGGGTCAACTGGATGAACGCCGCCAGCACCCCGACGGTGACCGAGCCGTCGACCACCCAAGCCGACCCCTTCGCGAGGATCAGCGCCATCGCCACCGCCGTGACCAATTCAACCAGCGGGAAAAAGACCGCGTAGATCGTGATCGATCGCTGATTGGCCCGGAGGTACCCGCGATTCACTTCGGCGAATTCGGCGGCCGCAGCCCGCTCCCGACCGAACAACTGGACCACCTGAACCCCGGCCAAATGCTCTTGCAGATAGCTGTTGAGCTTGGCGACCCGGCCCCGGATGTCTCGAAAGGCATCCCGGATTCGACGCCGGAAACCGGTGACTACGATCCCCATGAGCGGGATGACCATGAACGCCACCAACGCCAGGCGCCAATCGGTGATGATCATCATGGTCGTGATCGCGGCCAGCGTAAACAGATCTCCAAATACGCTCACCACGCCCGACGAGAACAGGTCGTTGAGAGTCTCGACATCAGAGGTCACCCGGGTCATCAAACGACCGACCGGGTGGCGATCGAAGTAGCTTACCGAGAGGCGGGTGAGGTGCCCAAAGATCGCACCGCGGAGGTCCGCCATCACCCGCTGCCCGATCCGAGTCGTCAGAATCGTCTGAACGTAGTCCACGACAAACGTGAAGAGCAGCGCGGCCAGAAAGATCATGGCGTAGCGCATCAGCAGCGCGCCGTCACTGGCCGGAATCGCCCGATCGAGCGCTCGCTGGGTCAGCGCC
>JAYVJS010000037.1:0-10386 GCA_043769075.1 Gemmatimonadota bacterium
GTGACGGCGAGTTCCGACGCGGGGTTCATCTACAACACGCCCGGCTTCTCGACGATCCAGGAAATGGAGCTGCTGCAGGAAGCCGGGTTCCATCCGCTCGAGGTGATTCGCGGAGCCACGATCCACGCGGCCCAAGCGCTGTTCGAGCCTAAGGGCAAGCCGATCGACTTCGGCGTGGTCCGGCCGGGCCTCCTCGCTGATCTGGTCATCGTACCGGAAAATCCGATCGCCAACCTCAAGGTGCTGTACGGAACGGGCGCGGTACGGCTGAACGACAAAACCGGCAAGGCCGAGCGGGTCGGGGGAATCAAGTACACGATCAAAGACGGAATCATCTATGACGCCCGGAAACTCCTGGCCGATGTGGCCCGGATGGTTGCCAAGCAAAAGGTCGAGCGTGGCATGACCCGGCTGCCGGGCGTCGAATTCCCGGTCGCGCGCCCTTAAGCCCGGCTGACCCTTGGGCCTGACGATCGCGCCACGCTGATGTCGACCTTCGAAGCCATTCGGCTGGCCTTCCAGTCGCTTCGCTCCCAGATGCTCAAGAGCTTCTTTTCACTCCTGGGCGTTTTGATCGGGGTCACCTTCTTGATTGCGGTCGTCTCGATCGTCGAGGGCATGAATGTCTTCATGGAGACCAAGTTCGCCACCGCGTTCGTGGGACTCAACACCCTGCAGGTCAAGCGGCGCCCCGATGACTCGTGGACCCAAACCCCGGAGCAAAAGCGGGAGTGGAATCGTCGTCCGCCTTTTCGGGAGGCCGAGGCGCGTGCGATCGCAGCCGGCCTGGTGGTGCCCGCCCGGTTTTCCCGGGTTTGTAGTGCCAGCCTCACGGTCGGCTGGAACGGCCGCCTGGCTCGTGGCGTCGACGTCATCAGTTCCGACGAGGCGTACTTCGGGATCAAGCAGTATGACGTTGCGAGCGGCCGCGCCTTCAGCGCGCCGGAGGTTCGGGCCGGCGTCCCAGTTGTCGTCTTGGGCGCCCTCGTCGCCGACAAGCTCCTGAGCGGCGTCGAGCCGATCGGCCGTGCAGTGACGATCGGGGGATTGCCGTACCGGGTGGTCGGCGTCTTGAAGGCCCAGGGCGAGCTGTTCGGCGCCCCGCTCGACAAGGTCGCGGTCGTGCCCTATGGATCGCCGGCTCGACGGTTTCTCTGCGAGGGCAAAAGTGTCGATTGGCTCAGTGTTCAGGTCGTTGACGGGTCGCAATTGGCGCTGGCCGCGACCGAGACGGAAGGCGAGTTCCGCCGGATCCGGGGTCTTAAGCCGAACGAGCCGAGCAACTTCACGATCGAGACCTCCGAGGGGGCACTCGGTACCTGGAGCCAGATCTCGGCGGTGTTGATCGTGGCCTTGCCCGGGTTGGTGGCGATCTCGCTGGTCGTGGGGGGGATCGTGATCATGAATATCATGCTGATGGCCGTCAGCGAGCGAACCCGAGAAATCGGGATTCGAAAAGCGTTAGGCGCCCGCCGGCGTGACATCCTGGTCCAGTTCCTGATCGAGGCCGCCACGCTGTCGGTGGCCGGGGCCATCCTCGGCATCGGGCTCGGCATTGGCCTGGCGTTCCTGCTCCGGTCGCTGACCCCGTTGCCGGCGTCGGTGGCCCCGTGGTCAATGGCGGTGGGGGTCACCCTCGGCATCATTGTCGGCGTCGTGGCCGGTCTCTACCCGGCAAACCGGGCTTCGCGGCTCGACCCGATCACGGCGCTCCGGGCCGAATGAACGTCGCCGGCGGGTCGACTCTCGGTCATCGGCTCTACGAGGGTGTCGCCATGGCGCTCGAGTCGGTGCGGGCCAACCGGCTCCGGGCCGGACTCACCATCCTCGGCGTTGCGATCGGCGCCATGGTGGTGATCGCCATGGCCGCGACCCTGACCGGGATCCAACACACCGTTACTGGAATCATCGAGCGAACCGGCCCGAAGACCCTGTTCGTAGTCCGATTCTTCCGCGAGGGCCTGGCGGTCGACGCCGGTGAGGTCGACCGGAACACCTTCTGGGAGCGGTTTCCCAAGCTGACCGTGGCCGAATCACGTCAATTGCGGCAACTGCCGTCGGTCGAGGCTGTTACGGTCCGCGAAGTGGCCACGGCCTCGGTGAGCTACGAGAACGAACATGTCTCCCAGATCGCCGTTGGGGGGCTCAACCCGGGTTGGATCAAAGTCCTCGGCGGCGAAATGCGGTCGGGGCGGAATTGGACCGAGGTCGAGGACGCCGCCGGCGCACATGTCGTCGTGATCAATCCGCGACTGTCGCAGTTGCTCTTCAACGGCCGCGATCCGCTCGGCCGCCGGGTCCGGGTCGAAGGGCAACCATTTACGGTGGTTGGGGTCTATAACGATCCGTCATCGATGCTCGGCACCGCGGGCCCGCCGACCATGTTCATGCCCCATCCGGTGTTCGTGAAAGTGGTTGACTACTTCAAGGGCTGGCTCACCATCGTCGTGATTCCGAAGCCGACCGCCAGCGTGGCCGATGCCCAGGAAGAAGTCATTGCCTCGCTTCGGGCCAGTCGCCGGCTCCGGCCGGCGGAGCCCAATACGTTCTCGATCCTGACCGGCAACAAGCTCCTCGAGACGTTCAACCAGGTCACCGCGGGGTTCTTCCTCATCATGCTGGCGTTGTCGAGCGTGGGTCTCTTGGTGGGCGGCGTCGGTGTGGTGGCCATCATGATGATTTCCGTCACGGAGCGGACCCGGGAAATCGGAGTTCGGAAAGCGCTGGGCGCGACCCGGCGGGAAATTCTGTTTCAGTTCCTGGTCGAGGCGGCGACGCTGACCTTGCTTGGCGGGGCCTTGGGGCTTCTGTGGGGGGACGGGATTGCCTGGATGGTGCGCCGCTTTACGCCGATTCCGGCCGAGGTGCCATTGTGGTCGGTGGCGGTGGCGCTGGTGGCGTCGGTGGTGACGGGGATCTTTTTCGGTCTTTATCCCGCCAACCGGGCGGCGCGGCTCGACCCGGTGGAGGCGTTGCGGCATGAATAGACGGCCCCGGGGTCGGCGCTGGCGGGGGGGCGCTGTTGGGCCTTCGGCGGTGGCCGTTCGGCGGACGCGGTCTAAGTCATTAGTCCACCTGGCTTGCGGTCATTTCCTGGGATTTCAGGGGATTAGGCTGCGAGCCTTGCAAGGCTTGCTGGGTCGGCCGAAGCTGGGTGGCAGGGCCTAACCCCTTGACTGGGGCTGGCTTTGGCCGATGTTAACTGGTGCGGGGCTACCGGAATAGGCGGCGAGAGGCCGCCTCGCAGCTGAAACAGTAGTTATGCCGCTCCACCAGGATCCGAGTATGCCCGACTACGTCGACACCCGCCTTCGCATGCGCTCAACTTCCGAGGGTCGCGCATCACCGATTTGGCCTCAGCCGAGCGAGGGCCGCCAGTATCGGCCTCATCTCCGCGTTGGCAACGGTGAGTACCTTGGCGTTGCGTTCGTCAGCGGACCCGCAATTCTTCAACCGGGCGATGAGGGCGACGTTACCCTAGCTCTCATCTATGCAGAGACGGGTGTGGACTATTCCGGATTGCAGCCTGGTGCGACATTTGTCGTGGTTGAAGGGCCGAACACGGTCGCCTCAGGATCCGTCATTCGACGTTACCAGTCTGATCGCGACTGGCACGTACGATGATCGACGCCCCGCCGGGCCATGGGCGACCGCCCGGGAACGTGCCGTCACGGTCGAAGGCGGTCAACGAGTCGTTCGCCTTCACCGAGTCCCACTTGCCGGCTTCTGACTGCGGTCCGCGTCGCAAGGAGCGGCATAACAAACAAATGCAGCAGACGAGCGCGCCTATCTTGCGGCTTCGCCGCAAGCGCGCTCGCAGCTGATTTGTGATCCGTTATGCTGCGCGCGGTGCCCCGCTCAAACCAGTGTCCCAGTAGCTCCGCTCGCCGCTAGTTGACGGCGTACATACGCGGTACGTATAGTACTCCATGGGTGAGCTTCGGTTCGAGTGGGACCCTCGCAAGGCGGCAGCTAATCGCCGCAAGCATGGGTCTCCTTCACCGAGGCTGAATCGGTCTTCGCTGACGAGCACGCCCTGTTGCTCGAGGACTCCGACCATCCCGAGGCCGAGGACCGGTTCCTCCCGCTCGGGCTCAGCGGTGCCCTTCGCATCCTGGTCGTGGTCCACTGCTACCGGGCTGGCGACACCGTCATCCGGCTCATTTCGGCTCGGCGCGCGGACCCGGAGGAACGACGGCAATACGACGAAAGATAGATTCGATGAAGAAACACTACGATTTCTCGAAGGCCCGGCCGAATCCGTACGCCAAGCTTTTGAAGCGGCCCGTCACGATCCGACTCGACGCGGCTACCGTGGCCTATTTCAAGGTACTGGCCGAGGACGCCGACCTGCCTTACCAGACGCTGATCAACCTGTATCTTCGGGACTGTGCTGCGTCGGAGCGCCGCCTGGATCTTCGGTGGCGCAAGCGCAAGGCGGGCGCGGCATAACCCGGAATTGAAGCCAACGAAGGCGCCGCGCGCCCTCGCAAGCATAACTCCAAGTCGTTAGACCGCACTACCCAAAAGCGAGGCTCTTTGCGACGAGTCATAGCCCTGGTCCTTGCGACGAACTCCCTGACACCAGCGAGTGCCAGCGCCCAGACCGATCGGGCCGCCGCTGAGCGCCAATTCCATCATCAGGTTGTTGAGATCCTCGCAAGCGCCCCCGTCGGCGCGTTGCCCGCCGGCGACACACTCGTGACCTGGGCGAAGCAGGGCCCGATCCTCTACCACACGGTGTCGGCATCCTCAAGCATCGTCTCCTCTAGTCTCGTCCGGAACGACCCATTCGCTGGCGTTCTTACCACGCGGTGGACCGATGGCCGTCTGATCGGCTTTTCGGCTCGATGGTGCGAGGGCAATCGCACGACCGTCGAGCTCGTTGGCACGGTGTCGCCCGTCGGGTTCACGGTTTCGGGATCACGCTCTCAGGTATTCCGCACCCCAACCGTTCGGTGGGCGATCGCGGATTACGGAATGGATGAGCACCTCATACCAGCCGCATTGACGCTACCGGCAGACGGTCAACCTCACCCGGTCGAAGTGCTCCGTCCCTACGCCCTGAAATGGGACACCGTCCAGGTCGCCGTCCGCATTGACCGCGGCCTTAGGTTCATTGTACTCGGCCAGGGCGCCAAGGATGAGACTCAGCTGATTCTTACCGGAGGCGGTCGGCTTCTAGGTCAACGACGTACCGATGGGACCAGCGAGCTGCGCGCCCTCGATCTCACGCCGCTCGCATCGGAATCTTCCCGATTGCTCCAGGGCGGCAATCGGCGCCCGTAGTGCGGCCTGATATCAAGTTTGAAATGCAACCGCAGTGGTCAGGGGACATAGCATTCCCCCGCGGTGCGATAGGCGAGTCGTTTGCGGGGGCGACGATTGAGCTTGGTAGCGATGCGGGTGCAGTCGGCCTGGGAGAGGTGGGCCATGGACTCGCCCTTGGGCCACTATTGGCGGAGCAGGCCCTTGGTGTTCTGGTTCGTCCCGCGACCCGTCGGGCAGAAAGTCAGAGTATGCCGGCCCTACATCAACAGCGCCTTCGCGGCCGGTGTCGGTATCCGCGAGCGGGCGAGCCGAATCGGCCGCCCGGCTCACCGTATCTCAATCATCGCCTTCCCGGAGCCTCATGCTGACCCTGATCCTCGGCGCCGTCGTTTCCCTCTCCACGCTTCCCGCTGATAGTACCGCCGATCAGCGGGCCTTCCGCCAGATTCTCGACAACTTCAACCAAGCCTGGGCCACTCGGGATGCCGATGTATTCGTCAGACACTTCGCCGAGGACGCCGACTTCATGCAGGCGTTCGGGCGCTACTACCCGACCCGGGAAACGACTCGCGAATTCATCCGGTTCTTCTTTTCAAAACAGACCGAGGCACTGAAGACCCGGGAACTCGGCGTCCGAACCAGGGTGGTCGCGCCCGGCATCGTGTTCCTCGAGCAGGAAATTGAGGGGTACGGCGTCCGAAACGCCGACGGTACCGAACAGCCCCCCCGCAAGGGCGAGCTGATGTTGGTGCTTCGCAAGCGATCAGCGCGGTGGGAGATTGTTTCCTACCGCTATCTCGACATTCACGGCGGCCCGATCCGGAAAGACCCTACCGCTGCGGGCGTCTCGGACATCGCGCCCCCCGAGAATGGCGAGGACGTGATCCGGGCCATGCATGCCCGCTACGCCGGCAAGTGGTACCGGACCCTCTCGTTCGTGCAGCGGGCCATCTTCGCCGACGGCCGCCCGGAGGAGGAATGGTGGGAAGCCGCCGTGATCCCCGGCGGGCTCCGGATCGATATCGCTCCGGTCGACAGCGGAAACGCCTTCCTGTACCGGGGAGACTCCACCTTCTCGTTCAATCGCCGCAAACTCGTCCACGGCGCAATCGGTCACAACATTCTCGAAATCCTCGCCTTCGA
This sequence comes from Gemmatimonadota bacterium, assembly GCA_043769075.1. GTDB lineage: Bacteria > Gemmatimonadota > Gemmatimonadetes > Gemmatimonadales > GWC2-71-9 > SHZU01. The sequence continues at coordinate 6,415 of JAYVJS010000037.1, forward strand.
CGACAACCAGCCGCCGGAGCGGACCATCGAGCTGGCCAAGGGAGAGAAATTCGACCTGAGCCGGCTCCGTGAAGACGCCTGGAAGGGAGCGGCGATGTGGGTCATCGGTGCCCCGGGCTCGGAACTGTGGATCGAAAAAGACCGATTGATCCTGCTCCGCGTGGTCGAGCCGGGCCAGGGTGGCTCCAGCTCGGACATCAGTTTCGACAAAGTCGTCAAACTCGGCCAGGGTTGGCTCGGAACCGAAGTCCTGTTCCTCCGCGACGGCAAGCCCTTTTTCCACGAGATCTACCGCGACTGGAAGATCGATCCGGCCGTGAACATGTCGCTCTTTGACACCCCAACGTGGCAGCGGGCCGCTTGGATCGCCCAGCCTCAGTCCCGATGACCCCGCACCGCGGGGGGCGGGGGACCTGACCCCTAGGCCGCCGCGATTCGCCGCGTGACCAACCCGGCGGCGGCCGGTCGACCCAGCTGAAGGTCCTGAGCGACGCCCGTTGCTCAGGTGGCCGGCCCGGACAATCTGCCTGGGCCGAGCCCCGGATCCCACCTGACCCGCTCAAGAACTCGCCCGGCGTGCCGATCCTTGAGCGCAATGCCCGACTCTCAGGTTGGTCGCCCACTGCCGGTCTTCCGGTTCGCCCTCCTGATCTCCACCTGGGCGACGAACCTGGCGTGGGGGCAGGCCAGCCAGCCGCTCGCCGTCATCACCCATCCCAGTACCTCGGTGTCGGATCTGTCCCTCGAGGAACTTCGCCGGCTCTATCTCGGAACGACAACCACGCTGGCCAACCAGGTCCGAGTTGTCCTGGTCGAGTCCGGCGACCAGCGAGTTCGGTTCTACAGCGAGGCGCTGGGAATGAGCGAAGAGCGTTTCAAGCGCCATTGGATTGCCCGGGCCTTTGCCGGGGAGCCCGGGACTCCGCCTGAGGAAATTCGAGAGCCCGCCGAGTTGCTCCGCTACGTCGGCCGCCATCCGGGCGCCGTGGGGTTCATCCCGGCCAACCACGTCGATGGGTCAGTCAAGTTGCTCACGATCGAGACCCTCCGCCCTTCAGACCCGAGGTACCCGCTCCCATGACCCGATTCCAGCAGGCGGTCCTTGGCGTGGCGCTCGGGTTTGCGGCGATGGCGCCCCTCGGAGCCCAGCAAACAAAGTTCCGGGGTTTCGCCGATTTCAAGTTCCGCGCCGCCGGCGATCGGTCCGATCCCTCCCACTTCGAACTGGGCCAACTTGATTTGTTCGTCACCTCGAAACTGAGTGAACGAATGTCCTTTCTGTCGGAAGTGGTCGGGGAGTTCGGGGGCGGCGAGTTTGGGGCGGATTTGGAACGGATCCAACTGACGCTCGGGCTATCCAACCGCTTCGACGCCATCGTGGGCCGGCACCATAACCCGATCGGCTATTGGAACGAGGCGCACCATCACGGTAGCCTGTTTGATCCGACGATCGACCGGCCCTTGGCGCTCCGGTTCGAGGACGACGGCGGAGTGCTTCCGATCCACGTCAACGGGGCGGCGCTGGCGGGCCACGATCTCACGGCCTTGCACCTCGGGTTCAAGGTCCTGGTCGCCAATGGGTTGGGGAGCACGGCCGTTCGGGACAACAACGGCGCCAAGTCGGTGACGTTGTCGGTCACCAGCCAGCTAACCAGTCGACTCCGCGTCGGGATGTCGGCGTATTCGGATCGGCTGAGCGCCGGGACCCCGACTCCCTCGGGAACGCCGCTCGACCGCGATCTTAGGTTCGGCCTCGTCAGTGGTTTCCTTCACTATGAGGACGGCCGCACTGAGGCTACCGCCGAAATATTCCGGACCCGCTCAGCCCCCGAGCGAGAGCCGGCCGCGTGGGGCACCCTCGGTTACGCCTATTTCGGCATCCGGTTCGGGGAGTTGACGCCATATTCCAGGGTCGACCTCTATCGGGTTGGAACGGGGGATGGCTATCTCGAGCCGGATCGGCTGACCGCGGGCCTGGTCGGCTTCCGGGTCGACCTTTCGGCCGTGGCGGTCGCCAAGTTCGAGATTGGTCGGGAGTCGAGCCGCCTCCACGGCGGTCGCAACGAAGTTCGGGCCCAACTGGCATTCGGTTTCTGAGCCGGAGCCGTCCGTGCCCGTTCGGCTTCCCTCGTTCTCGATCCGCCTCAAGGTCCTGGCGAGCACGGTCATCGTGTTGCTGTCGGTCGCGACGTTCATGGCGGTCTACTATCCCGTTCGCCACGAGAGATCCGCACGGGAGGAACTCCGGAGGCGAACCCGCGGCACCGCCGAGATGGTGGCGCAGAGTGTTGGGATCGGCCTTCGCCTCAATCAGTTGAGCGTGGTCACCTCTGCCCTGAATTGGGCCAAGAGGGACCCGACCCTGGCGTATGTGCTGGTGGCCGACTCCAGCGGACAAGTCTTCGCCCAATACAATCCCGGGCACTGGCCGGTCGCCGTCGTCGTCGGTGCCGCCGATACCGTGATCGAGCGTGACGGGCTGATGCGGGCTGTGGTCCCGGTTGCCTCGCAAGAACACCAGCTTGGCTACCTCTACCTGGCGTTGTCCCTCGAGGCGATGCGGCGCGAGGTCGTGGTGTTCCGGTCGACCGCTTTGATCGTGAGTCTGATCGCTCTGGTCCTCGGTGGTGCGGTGGCGTTGTTCTTCGCCAACCGAATCACCGGGCCGCTCCGGGAGCTGCACGTCGCCGCCCAACGGGTGGCAGAGGGCGACTACTCGACCCCGCCGTCCACCGGCGGAACTGATGAAGTGGGGAGCCTCGGTCAGGCGTTCCGGCTCATGATCGACCGGATCCGGACCACGCGCGACCAACTTGAAAGCCAGGCCCAGCAACTCAGCACCGCTCGCGACCAGGCATTGGACGGGGCCCGTGCCAAGGCCGATTTCCTCGCCGCCATGAGCCATGAGATTCGGACCCCGATGAACGGAGTGGTGGGGATGTTAGGCCTGCTCAGCGACACCGCGCTGACGCCCAAGCAGCGGGAACTGGCCCGGATCGCGTCGACCTCGGCGACCGCGCTGCTCGGGATCATCGGCGAGATTCTGGATTTCTCTAAGATCGAAGCTGGCAAACTCGACATCGAGGCGATCGACTTCGATCTTCGGACCATGGTCGAGGACCTGACCAAGGTCCTCGCCGAGCCGGCCACGGTCAAGGGCGTCGGACTCCGCTGCGAACTCGGCGTGGGGGTACCGGATTGGGTGACCGGCGATCCGATCCGGCTCCGCCAGATCCTGCTCAACCTTGGCAGCAATGCCGTCAAGTTCACCGCGTCGGGCCAGGTCACGATCCGAGTCCAAGTCGAGGCCCAGACGCCGGACGGTGTCACCCTCCGATTCGGAGTCGTCGACACCGGGATGGGGATGCCCGCGCCGGTGCTCGAACGGCTCTTTCAGCCTTTTTCGCAGGCGGACTCCTCGACCACCAGGCGGTTCGGCGGGACCGGCCTCGGCCTGTCGATTGCCCACCGGCTGGTCCAGTTGATGGGCGGTGCCCTGGAGGTGGAGAGCACCCCAGGCGAGGGGAGCCGGTTTTGGTTCACCATCCCGGTCGGTCGGGCCCCGGTTTCGGCGATCCCACCCCAAGTGGATCATCGGGACGGAGGCGGGGCGCCGGCCCGTCCAACACCCACCGTCCGGAGTCCGGACCAAACGCGAGTCCTGGTCGCCGAAGATCATCCCATCAACCAAATCCTCGTGGTGGAGATCCTCCAGACGGCGGGATACCGCGTCGACATCGTGACCAATGGAGCGGAAGCCGTCGAGGCCCGGTTTCGGGACCGCTACGACCTGGTGCTGATGGATTGTCAGATGCCGGTGATGGATGGCTTTGACGCCAGTCGGGCAATCAGGCATCGGGAAAGCGAGGGCGGCGACGGGGGCCGGATCCCGATCATTGCCCTCACCGCGACCGCCGTTGAGGGCGACCGCGGGGCCTGTCTCGCCGCGGGGATGGACGACTATCTCTCGAA
>JAYVJS010000038.1:0-2334 GCA_043769075.1 Gemmatimonadota bacterium
GGCCTTGATCTCGTCGCGGCTGAAATGACTGCCCACCTTGATGAAATCAGCCCCCCGGTCGAACTGCTCCCGGACCGCCTTCCGCCAGTCGTCGGAACCGCTCGCAATCCGAAAGACCCCCTGATCGGGGGCGGAACCCATGCCCTCTGAACTGTGGCCGCCCGGCGCGTTGACGATTCGGCCCGCCGCGAAGATCCTGGGTCCGGTCAGCCGATGGTCGGACACCCAGGCCTTGAGGCGAAAAATCCCGTCGAGCGAGCCGACATCCCGGGCCGTGGTAATGCCGCTCTCGATATAGAACCGCATCCGCTCCATCCCGCGGAGCATCCCATCGGCCATGTCATCGACCAGCTTGGGCGGGATCGACGCGATCTGGCCGTCGGTCAGATGGGTGTGGAGGTCGATCAGCCCGGGCATCACCGTCATGCCCTTTACGTCGATGATCCGGGCGCCGGCCGGCCAGTTGGTGGTGCCAGGAGGTACGAGCCGGGTGATCTTATTCCGCTCGATCACCACGTTCATCTCGCGGGCGGGCGCGCCGGTGCCGTCGAAGATCCGCCCGCCGGTCAACACGATCGAGCCGTCGGGGCCCCGGGCCGCATTCCCGACCAGCACCCGTCTCGGGTCGTCGGTGGTTTGGCTCGTGGGGGCCAGGAAACGGCGTCGATCAGCGGCCCGGTCCTGGGCCACGAGCGTCGATCCGCCGACCAGCAAGGCAAGCAATAGCCAGAGAGGAAAGGACAAGAACATGAGGAGCCTCGACCAGAACAGGAGTAACCGGCGCAATGGGCCCAAACATGAGCGTGTTACCATTGAAGCGGAAGCCAGCACTAGATTAGGGCAACGTTCGAACCGGGAGTCAGAATAGGAATCGAGACGACCCCCAAACTCAGAATGCGGCTCGGCTGTACGTTCTGACCGGCGAGACCACTCTCGCCGACGAGTGGGCCTGACCGTATCTTCTCGGCCAAGGATTCGTCCGACTCTATCCCGCGTTAGGGAGGCCCGTTTCATATGACCATCGCCCAATCGATCCGAGCCGTCTGCGTCCTCACGTTGTTCGTGTCGTTTCCCGCCCCGGTTCGAGGGCAAGACGATCCCGCGAAGTTCATCGCGCTCATCGAGGGAGCCCAGTCCCCGAACCGGCAGGGCTTCGACCCACTGACCCTCCAGCAGATCATGGCACGCTTTCATGTCCCAGGCGTCAGCGTCGCGGTCATCAAAGATTTCAAGATTCATTGGGCCAAAGGCTACGGCGTGGCCGACGCCGTCACCAACCAACCGGTGGAGACCACCACAGCCTTTCAAGCAGCGTCCATCAGCAAGCCGGTCATGGCCATGGCGGCGGTTCGACTGGCCCAAGAGGGTCGGTTGTCGCTCGACCAGGACATCAACACGCCACTCAAGTCGTGGCACGTCCCCGAGAGCGACCTCAATCGAAACCAGCCGGTCACGCCCCGTTCGCTCCTGAGCCACACCTCCGGCTCGGACGACGGATTCGGCTTCCCCGGTTTCGATCCGTCGGCGCCTCGGCCCACGGTGGTCCAGGTGCTTAACGGTGAGGCACCATCGACCATCGGACCCGTCCGATTCGTGAGGGCGCCCTTTACCGGGCAGAAGTACTCCGGCGGCGGAACCGAGATCATGCAGCTGGCCCTCACCGACCTCACCGGCCTGCCGTTCGCCGAGTTGATGCGCCAGAAGGTGCTCGACCCGCTAGGAATGACGGGAAGCTCCTACGAGCAACCGCCGACCGGCGCCATCGCGGAGCGAACCGCGCGGGCCCATGATGGCGCCGGCAAGTCGATGGGCGCCAAGTGGCACGTCTACCCGGAGCAGGCCGCTGCGGGACTCTGGACGACGCCGAGCGACTTGGCCCGGTTCGCGATCGATGCGCAGCGAGCGATTCTAGGCCCCGCCGGCAAGGTCCTCTCGCAAGCGAGCGTGCGCGAGATGATCGCGCCGACCGGCCTCGGGCCGTTCGCCGTCGGATTCATGATCGAGAAGCGGGGCGAAGGGTGGTACTTCATGCACAGCGGAGGCAACTGGGGCTTTCTCTGCGACCTGGTGGCCCACGTCCGGACGGGCTACGGCGTCGTCGTGATGACGAATGGGGACGGCGGCAACGCCGTCATTCGGGAAATCGAAAACCGGGTGGCGGCGGCGTACGGCTGGGACTCACTCGACAAGCCGATCCCCCGTTAGGATGAGCCACTCGCCCCCGGTCCTGGCGGCGCTAGTGGTGTGATGCAGAAGTGACTTGCATAATGTTGTCGGTCATGGTACGATTGGTGCCATGCCACTGCCAATTCGAATTGTCCAATTGAAGCGCGG
>JAYVJS010000039.1:0-7894 GCA_043769075.1 Gemmatimonadota bacterium
GAGGTCGTCGTACACCGCCACCCGCGGATACCACTGGGTCGGCTGGTAGAGCGAATCGGCCCACCGCATGGTCATCCGATGGCCCTGCCCAGGTCCGCCAGGCAGTTTGAAGTCCCAGTCGACCTCGAGGCTGGCTTGGCCTCCGGCCGGGATCGGGGCCGGCAACGAAATCCGGGCCAGGGTGGTGTTGAGGTTGTTCGCCGTCGGTTCAGCCGGGGCCGCGCTGGTGTTGCCGGTGCCCCTGACAATCGTCTTCCCGTCGATGGCCAGCCGGGTGATGATCATCCCATCGGTGACCTCGGCTGGAATCCAGGGGGCGGATTGGGGGGTGTTGCCCAGGAAGATGTTGGGGTCGAGGCGAAGGGCAATCTGGCCGATCGGACCCGGGCTCGGGTTGTGGATCACCACGGTTTCCCGCCCGCTCAACCGTGAGGTGGCCGGATCGAGGCTCGCGTGAATGGTATAGTCGGTCCGGAGCTGCCAGTATTTGGCGCCGGGCCGGCCGGTTGAGTCTCGGGTGCCGGCCGCGAACGCCTTTTTGATGGTATTGGTCAGCGGAATGTCCCAGCGGACCGCCCGTTCGGGAGCTTTCGCGGGGGTTTGGGCAACGAGGGCGGGGGCGGTACCAACCGCAAGAGCTAGCACGAAGGATCGAGTCATGGTTCAGGATACCCCGAAGAGGCAAACCGGCGCCAGGCGGGGTAAATTTTGGCCGGCTTCCCGAACGAGGATTACGCATGTACAGCCTGTTGATGGTGTTGTCGGCCGTGACGACCCCGGCCCTGGGTGAAATCTTTGGCGATCTTCGCCTCGGCGAGAAATACCTAGCCGCCACCAAGCTCGAATTGACCTGCGGCGATCAAACCGCTTCCGCGGTAACCGATTCAGTCGGGACCTTCCGACTAACCCTGAAAGGCGACGGCAAGTGCACCGTCACCGTCACCCACGACAAGCAAACCGCCTCCGTGAGCATCGTCGTGTTCGAGAAACCGTCTCGCTACCGCTTCGTCTTGGAGCTCAAAGAAGGCAAATACGCCTTGAAGCGAGTCTGAACGATGGCCGACCGCGAAATCCGCGACCACAAGGACTTCTGGGACAAACTCCAGATCGTGCTCTCTCCCCTCGGCGGGCTATTCACGGCGCTCGCGGTGGCCAGTTTGGGCCTGATCGGGTCTCGGGCGCTCGATAAGCAGCAGAGCAGCGAGGCCAAGCTCAGGCTCTACTCCGAACTGATGACCCGGCGGGAGGAGTCCGAGGCCACCCTCCGGAAGGAGATGTTCCAGTCGATTATCGGGTCCTTTTTCGACACCCAGTCGACCTCGTTCGAGTCGAAGCTCCTCAAGATGGAACTCCTGGCTCAGAACTTTCACGAGGCCCTCAACCTTCAGCCGCTGTTCAAACATTTGCGCCGGGAAATCGCGGCGGCCCCGATAACCGGCACCGATCGCCGGCACTATGAAAGCCGGGTCAGCGAGCTGGCCCGGGAGGTTACCCGGAAGCAAATCGTGGTGCTCGAGGGAGGCGGCAAGCGGTTTGATTGGACCGTGATCCTGAGCGACAGTCTGGTGGAGGGCCTTCGGACCGAACAGCTGGAAGACGTGACCCTGGACCTCGACGGCATCAAACGACGATTTCGTTTGACCCTGTTCCGAGCCGATACGGCGCAACGGGAGCTCCACGTCGGCCTCGAAGTCGAAACGGTGGCCCAGCCGGGAGTCCTGGCCTCCGCCGTGGGCCGGTACAATGTCGAGTTCGATGTCGGCTTCTTCAACACGCCGATGATCGACAACACCAGGCTCTCGAACGACCAGCGGGTGGCGGTGGTCCTCACGGACATGAACCAGGCCGGGGCGAGTCTCAGTCTGATGTACTTCCCCGGTTCGCGGGCCAGTCTTCGGGAAAAACCCTACTACGAAGAGATCCTCCGCAAGTTGGCCGACACGGCCCAGGCCCGCGAGTAGCGCCTAACGCCGATCGTACCCCAGGTTGGGCGCCAGCCACCGCTCGGCCTCCGGCATCGACCATCCTTTTCGAGCGGCGTAGTCTGCGACCTGGTCTCGGTCGACCTTGCCCACGCCGAAGTACTGGGCCTCAGGCCGCCAGAAGTAGTAGCCGCTGACGGCGGCTGTCGGGGTCATGGCGTAGTTCTCGGTCAAATCGATACCGGCCAACCGTGAGGCATCGAGGAGCGAAAACAGGAAACCTTTCTCGGTGTGGTCCGGGCACGCCGGATAGCCGGGGGCCGGCCGGAGGCCTTGGTATTTCTCCTTGATGACATCTTCGTTGGCCAACTTCTCGTCTCTTGCGTAGCCCCAGAACTCCCGACGAACGCGGGCATGCATTCGCTCGGCAAACGCCTCGGCTAGCCGGTCGGCGAGTGCCTTGGCCATGATGCTCCGGTAGTCGTCGTGATCCCGCTCGAAATCGGCCACCAGTTGGTCGAGGCCGATTCCCGTCGTCACAGCGAAGGCGCCGACGTAGTCGAGGACCCCGCTGGCGGCCGGGGCCACGAAATCAGCCAGGGCCAAGTTGGGCTTTCCGCCGCTCTTGAGATGCTGTTGGCGGAGGGTGTGGATCCGGCCGATCGTACCGGTCCGAGTCGGGTCGGAATAGAGGTCGATATCGTCGCCGATGGCGTTGGCGGGAAAGAATCCAACCACCGCGTGGGCGCGGAGGAGGTTTTCGGAGACGATCCGGTCGAGCAGGGTCCGGGCTTCCTCGAACAGGTCACGGGCGGCCTTGCCTACCGTGGGGTCGGTCAGGATCGCGGGGTAGTGGCCGGCCAGTTCCCAGGTTTGGAAAAACGGGGTCCAGTCGATCCATGGGACCAACTCGGCCAGCGGGTACTGCTCGAACGCGCGAACGCCGAGGAAGTCGGGTGTGGGAACTGAGGCGCGGAGGTCGATGGTTTGGGGATTGGCTCGGGCATTGGCGATCGTGAGCCGGCGCTCGGTGCTGGTTCGGCCGGCCCGTTCGGTCCGAATTCCGGCGTACTCCGCGCTGACTTGGCGCACCAGCTCCGTCTTAAGAGTGTCGCTCAACAGGCTGCCGGCCACACCCACCGCACGGGACGCGTCGAGCACGTGAATCACCGGATGGGAATAGCACGGCGCGATCTTGACGGCGGTATGGGCCTTGGACGTCGTTGCGCCGCCGATCAGGAGCGGGGTGGTGAACCCTTGCCGCTCCATTTCGGTGGCGACGACGGTCATTTCCTCGAGCGAGGGCGTGATCAAACCGGACAGCCCGATCAAGTCGACACCTTCGCGCTTGGCCGTTTCAAGGATCTTGGCGACCGGTACCATGACGCCCAGATCGATTACTTCGAAGTTGTTACACTGCAACACCACCCCGACGATGTTCTTGCCGATATCGTGGACGTCGCCCTTGACGGTGGCCATCAGGACCCGGCCTTTGGCTCGCTGGCCTTCGGTCTTCTCGGCCTCGATGTACGGGATCAAGTGGGCAACGGCCTTTTTCATGACCCGGGCGCTCTTGACGACTTGGGGCAGAAACATCTTCCCGGCCCCGAACAGGTCGCCGACGACATTCATCCCGTTCATCAACGGGCCCTCGATGACCTCGATCGGCCGGGCGGCCCGGAGCCGGGCTTCTTCGGTGTCTTCATCGATGTAGTCGGCGATTCCCTCGACCAGAGCATGGGCCAGCCGTTCCTCGACCGGCAGCGAGCGCCAGGCAAGGTCTTTGACGTGGCCCGCCGCTTGACCTTTGGCGGTGTCGGCCACGGCCACCAACCGCTCGGTGGCGTCGGGCCGGCGATTCAAGACGACGTCTTCAATCCGTTCCAGGAGGTCGGCTGGAATGTCGCTATAGACCGGAAGGGCGCCGGCGTTGACGATGCCCATGTCCATTCCGGCCTGGATCGCGTGGTACAGGAACACCGCGTGAATGGCCTCGCGGATCGGATCGTTGCCCCGAAACGAAAACGAGACGTTGCTGACCCCGCCGCTGATCTGGGCATGGGGGAGCAATGCCTTGATCCGGCGGGTGGCCTCGATGTAGTCGACCGCGTAGTTGTTGTGCTCCTCGATCCCCGTCGCAATGGCGAAGATGTTCGGATCGAAGATGATATCTTCGGGCGGGAAGCCGATTCGTTCGGTCAAGAGCTGGTAGGCTCGCTCGCAGATCGCCACTTTTCGGTCGGCACTATCGGCCTGGCCCTGCTCGTCGAATGCCATCACGATGACGGCGGCGCCGTAGCGCCGAACCAGAGTAGCCTGACGAAGGAACTCGGCTTCGCCCTCCTTCAAGCTGATCGAGTTGACGACGCTCTTGCCCTGGACGTTCTTGAGCCCCGCTTCGATGACCGACCATTTCGAGGAGTCGATCATGATCGGCACCTTGGCAATGCCCGGTTCCGAGGCCACTAGCCGGAGGAACTTGGTCATCGCGGCGGCCGAGTCGAGCATCCCCTCGTCCATGTTGATGTCGATGATCTGGGCGCCGTTTTCCACTTGCTGGCGGGCCACTTCCAGGCCCTCTTCGTAGCGGCCGTCGATGATTAGCTTGGCGAACTTGCGCGAACCCGTCACGTTGGTGCGCTCGCCGATGTTGGCGAACAGGGAATCGTCGCCGATGGTCACCGGTTCAAGGCCCGCCAGCCGCAGGGCCACCGGGGGATCGACCGGCCGTCTAGGGGCCACGCCCGAAACCGCCTGGGCAATCGCCGCGATATGGTCCGGCCGGGTGCCGCAACATCCGCCGACGATGTTGATCAGTCCGCTCCGGGCGAATTCGCCCAGGGTTTCCGCCATGAACTCCGGGGTGTCGTCGTATTCGCCGAATTCGTTCGGCAGGCCGGCGTTCGGGTAGGTGCTGACGTACATCGGGGCAATCCGGGCCAGCTCATGGACGTATTGCCGGAGCGCCGGGGCGCCTAACGCGCAGTTGAGTCCCACGATCAGCGGTTCGGCGTGGGCAATCGACGCGAAAAACGCCTCGGTGACTTGGCCCGAGAGGGTCCGGCCGCTGGCATCGGTAATCGTCCCCGAAATCCAAATCGGCACCAGCTCGCCCCGGGCGGCGAACCGTTCCTTGATGGCGAAGATGGCGGCCTTGGCGTTCAGGGTATCGAATACCGTCTCGACCAAAAGCAGGTCGACGCCGCCTTCGAGAAGTCCGTCGACCTGGTCGCCGTAGGCGGCGGCCAATTCGTCGAACGTCACGTTTCGAGTCGAGGGGTCGTTGACGTCGGGCGAGAGCGACGCGGTCCGGTTGGCCGGTCCGACCGAGCCGGCTACGAACCGGGGCCGGCCATCCCGGGCCTCGATTTCATCGGCCACCTCGCGGGCCAGGCGGGCCCCGGCCAGATTGAGCTCGTGGGCCAGACCCTGCATTCCGTAATCAGCCAGCGAGACCGCGTTGGCGTTGAAGGTATTGGTCTCGACGATGTCGGCACCGGCGTCGAAATAGGCCCGATGGATCCCGACGATCACGTCGGGTTTGGTGAGGCAGAGGAGGTCGTTGTTGCCTTTGAGGTCGCTCGGCCAGTCGGCGAATCGGGCGCCCCGGTACTCAGCTTCTGCGAGCCGGTGGGCCTGAATCATGGTGCCGTAACCGCCGTCAAACACCACGACGCGCTCGGCCAACAGCGCCTTGAGCTTCGCGATCCTAGCGGTCCGGCGGTGCTTCATTTCGGTGGTTGGCATTCGGGCCACGTTCCCATCAAAAATTGAGCCCGGGGGCAGCATTGACGCCCCGGGCGAGCGTCTTAGCGAATTGTTTTACGTGGCCGCAATCAGCAGAAATCGCCACGAGGATCGGTTGTGGTCCAAAAGGTAGTCGGACCGCCCCTAAAGTCCGAGTGCGGCCGTGGCTTGGGTCACCGAAATCCCGGTAGCATCGACCACCTTTCGCCTGCCCGTAAACCCTTCTGTGAGAACGACTTGTCGCCGCGGTAAACGGAAGACTTCGGCGAGGAACCGGACCACCTCTTCGTTGGCGGCCCCGTCCACCGGCGGGGCGGCGATCCGGAGCTTGATGGCGTCGCCGTGGAGCCCGACGACTTCAGTTCGAGAGGCCCTTGGCTGGACGTGGATCGTGAGCCGGACCCCGCCCGCCGCCACCTTGATTGGGGTCACCGGACGATTAATGATCGGAGCACATAGAGGACGAAGTAGGCGGCGATCGGGCTGGCATCCACAATGCCGAACGGCGGCAAGATCCGCCGGATCGGGACGATCAACCAATCGGTGAGCCACCGGAAGGGCCGAAGCCACGGCGCCGTCGGGGGCACCCCGAACCAGGTCACTAGGAACCGGATGAAGATGGCCATCATCAGGAGGCTGATGACGCCGCTCACCGCAAACATCGCCAAATCGCGCGGTGAAGCTTGGGTGAGGGCGATACCGCTGTAGATCAGCTGGAAGAGCCAGCGAACCAAAGACACCAGGACCAAGCCGGCGCCAACGGCTAGGCCAAGAAGCCAGAGGGTGGCGTCCTGCGGGTTGGCCCCCCGCCGAACCAGTTGTCGTTCGATCGGCCGAAGTACGGGATCGGAGAGCGAGCGGACGGTCTTGGACCAGGGGTTGAACGGGCCGATCTGGCGTCGCCGGACCCCCCAGTGAGTCAGCCAGACCACCCCGGCCAGTCCCACCATGCCTAACGCTATGGCCCGGGCTGCCAGGTCGACCATGGTGGCGACCGCGCTGATGGTCACCGGGTCACCCGCCGGTACAGGTGACCGACCGGGGCGGCGTCCGCCCGCACGCGATGGTGGCGTCCATCCCGTGGGCCAAGGGGCCGCAGGCGGCGGTGGTGCCGGTTTCGACCGCGGCCTCGCGGGTCGGACCCGACGCCTTGGCGCAGCGGTCGCCGCCGCCAAACGTCATGCAGACTTCGCAGGTCAGCGCCTGCCGCCGCACGCTCGAGTAGGCTAGGAACGCCACGAAGGCGACGGCCACGATCCAAAACACGGCGGTACGACTGAGCTTCATTGGAACCCTCCCGCCGGGTGCCGGCGTTTGCTAGGTAGCCCTGGGACAGTTAGGCTTGATCGATGAGTTCGCTACTGAGACGACTTGGCTTTGGGTTGGCGGTGCTCGGGGTCGCGCTGGGCGCGTTCCCGAAGCCCGCCATGGCTCATTGCCGTCCGGCCCCGACTCAGTCGACCTCGTCCCATCATGACCACGGTCATAAAAATACCGACTCGGCGCCGGAATGTCCTCATTGCCCGCCGGCCGACTGCCGCCGCCATGCCGAATGCGCCACCGCGGTTGATTCGGTCCTGATTGCCGGGTCAGTGATCCCGGCTGCCCCAACTGCGGTGCCGGCGATCTTTGGCGCCTTGATCCTGGCTCCCTCGACGTATCACTCACCCCCAACCCCCCCTCCACAGCCGACCCTCTGATCCGTTCCTGGTAATTCGCAAACCGATCATTTGAGGGTACACACGTCATGGGAACATCGCGAGCGCGGCCATGGGTCGCGGCGCTGCTTTTTGGCTCGGCTGGGGCTTTGTCGCTCTCTGCCCAAGTGGACTACCGCAACTTGGACGATCTCCGCCCGTCCCGGGTCACCGATGCCTATCCGATCGAGCGATTCGCGTTTGAATTCTCGGCCGGGGGCCGGCTCCGGGGCGGCGACGGTGCGGCTTCGCCTCACCTGGAGTACGGGCTGTTCCGTAACTTCATGGTCGGGGTTGGCGGCGAGTTTGGGGCGGCCGGGAGCCACGCCGAGGTGTCGGCTCTCTGGAACGCTCGACGAGAGACACCTGGCTTCCCAGCCGTGTCGCTCTCGGCTGCGGTGGGGGAGGACCCCGTCATTGGGATCTTGGCCACCCGGTCCTTTGGGCTGACCCGGCTTCATTTCAATGGCGGCTTGGATTTGTCTGGCCCGGCCGATTGGTGGGGCGGGGTGGCGGCCGACTGGACCT
>JAYVJS010000040.1:0-6891 GCA_043769075.1 Gemmatimonadota bacterium
GACGCCGGCCCAGCTCAGCATCGGCTACGTCGCCCAACACGTGGCGAGCGACAACTATTTCTTCTGCAACAATTTCGGCGAGCAGAAGTCGCCGGCGGACCCCGAGGCCCAGATCCCCGATTCGGTGCGCGCCACCTGGAGCAAGGCCAAGCTGGTCGCTGGCCTCAAGGCGTCGTTTGCGTTTTGTGACGCGGCCTTCAACCAGTTGACGGACGCCAACCTGGCCGATCAGATCACCATCACGTTCAACAACAACAGCCGGCAGGTGACCCGCTCCGGGATGGTGTTGGGTCACGCGCTCGATCTGGCGGATCACTACAGCCAGATCGCGAACTATATGCGGCTCAACAGCCTGCTTCCGCCCACCGCGCTACCCCGGCCTCGACCCGGGAGCTGAGCGCCGTCAGCTCAGCTCAGAACGCGCGCCAATAGGTCCCGACGAACCCAAAGATTCCGGGCACAAAGGCCCCGCCGACGATCCAAGTTCCGCGGATCGAGATCGCCTTCGGATGGCCACCCATGCCTGGGTCACCGATCCCGCCGAACGACCGGATCGAGGCCGCATCGTAGGGCGGAACCCAGACCACCGGCACCCAGCGAAAACCACCCGGGCGGCAGGGGTTTCCAAGGATTCGGCCCGAGTCGTCCACCCCGACGATGCCCGAACAGCTCGCGCTGGGTATCAGGGTCGCGACGCTCCACGTCGCTCCGGTCCGCTTCCAATAGGCCGGTTGATCGTTGACCGTGCCGGCGGCGAGGTCGCCCGCTGAATTGATCCCGCCGACAAGGCTGTTGCGCTCCAACACCGTCAGCGCCCATCCTCCCGCGGCGTTCGGCGTCCAAATGGCGCCCCGGCGGTCACCCGATACCCTGACATATCCTGCCACTCGGCCTGAAGCGCTCGCCACCCTGGCCATCCCGAGCAACTCTCCCGCTGGGGTGGGGAGAATGACGCGCTGCCAGCCGGCGCCGACCACGACCCAGGCGCGCGGTCGTCGGATGCTCTCCGCGGCCTCGTCTGGGGTGATCCCGTCCCGGCCGTAGCCCTCCGCACCCCCGATAACGGTGGCCCGGCCGGTTACCGGATCTGACCCGACCGCCCACGCCAGCGCGTAACCGGCCGCCGGATCCATCGGCAAGCCGCTCCGAACCCAGTTGCTACCCAGGCCGGTCCAGACCACCGCATTGTTCCCCGACACACCCGCGATGGTGGTGCCGGCTTCGTCGATCGCTCGGCCTCCGTTGGTGTCGATATTCCCCAATTCGGTGGCCAAGTTGATCTTGCCGCCCGCCTTGGTCCAGACGAACCCGAAATGTTGAGGCTCGTATTCGCCAACCACCGTTCCGGCCTCGTTGACGGCCAGGGCATACCTGGTGTCTGCGATCGAAGTTCCCTCCGTCAATTCGAACACACCTGGGCCCGTGCCCTTCAGATTGCCGGCATTCGTGACCGCCACATCGTAGAAGCCGACCGGAACATCGGCGGCCGCACTGATGGTCGCGACGATCGTCGAACTGTTGGTTACCTGCGCCGATGCGACCTGGACCTTGGGTTCGGCTACCCCGTTCCGCTCGAAGCGCACGGTGGCGCCGCTCGCGAAGTTGGTGCCTGAGATGGAGACCTGGACGGCGGCATCGCCGGGGTGCGCGAGGTACGGCGCGGCCGATGTCACGGTCGGCGAGGTTGGCGGGGGTGGCGGCGGTGGGGACGGAGGCACCGGACCGGTCGATCCGCCACCACAACCCAGCACCCCGGTCACCGCCAGGACCGTCACCCAGCGTGAGACCAGCCGCGAGGACAAGAGGTTGTTCAGCATGGTGACTCCTGAGAAGCGTGGGGACGGTTGTCTGCCCCGAGCTTACCGGAACCCCGTCACCGGGCGGTCACCCTCAGTCACCTACAGGAGAAATCCTGCTGAGCTCAGCGAATTGCGAACTCCGCCCGGTGTCCCGGATCGTCCACCGGTCGAACCAGCCGCTCGTAGGGCGAGTATCCTCGCAGCCGGTCGAACGCGGGCTTTGCATTCAGGCTGTAGGATCGCGAGTGCCCGGTCCGAAACGCGCGGGCGAGCAATTCCACCGCCTCGTCCTTGTCGTTGAGAAGCGCCGCAATTTCGGCTCGGTCCAGTATGGCGCCGGGATCGAGTTGGACGACCAACGCCGCGACCGCGGTTCGGTCCCCGCGAGCGGCTGCGGCCAGGGCCCGATACGGCAGCAGTTCCCGGTCTTGGGCGACCAGTGCCGGCGGCAAATCGGCGAGCGCCCGGCCGAGCTCGGTCCAGTCGCCGGCACCATAGGCCAGCCACGCTCGCACTTGGTGGTATTCGGTGGCGGTCGTGTCGGCGGCCTTCACCGCCGCCAGAAGCCGGCGGGCCACTCGGGTGGCTGCCTCCGGATGGCCCGTCCCTCTGAGTTCGAACACCGCCTGACCGCACGGCTGGTTGGTGAGGCGCTCGACCAGCGACCGGGCGCAGATCGCCTCGACCTCGTCCACCCGTCCCAAGGCGGCCAGCGCTTTGACGGCGAACTGCTCAAAGAGGCGGCTCTCCGGTTCCCGGCGGAGCCGCTCCTCCGCCACGACGAGGGCAGCGGCATAGTCGCCGACGAGCATCAGGGCTTGTTCGCGAATGATATCGATCCACCGCGTCGTCCAGCCGCGACCGGTGGGGACCCGGGTCAGCAGCTCCAGCGTCTCCCGCCCTCGACCGAGGTGAAGGGCGCCGTAGGCGGCGATCAATGCCCACTCGGAGCTGGGGGCGAGGTCGAGCAACCGGTGTGACGCCGCATGACCCTCGGCAAAATCCCCGCGGTTCCAGGCTCGAAGCACCTCGACCATCGCGACGTCCCAGGGACCGAGCCGTCGCGATGAGACGGCCAGGTCGTCGAGGACGGAGTCGGAGGCGAGCTTCTGCCCCGACTTAGTCAGCCCGAGCGCCTTGAGCACTCGCGGGGTTCCGCTCGTCGGGTCGGCCGCTCCCGCCAGGTCGAAGATCGAGCCCGGTGGGGCGGGTGGGTCCCAACTGCGGAGCGCGGTTTCGAGTGCCTGATAGCCTTCCCAGGTTTCGGGAATCGCCGCGATCGGGGCCCAGGTGACGAGCTGGCGCCTTCGGCTCGCGGTGATCGCAATCGCCAACTGGTCAGCCAGCCGACGGATTCCGATCCCAGCCGAAGTGGCCGGCACCACGATCGGGTCGACCGCCCGGAGCTCGGTTCCGGACCGGTCGGTGACCCGAGCGGTGAGGTAGAGGGTCTCTCCGACCGCCCGCACCGTGGCCGCGATCCGATACTGGGGAGCGTATCCCCACGGCGTTTTGAGCTTGAGGACCGGATTCCGGTTCTGGATCTGGTTGGCGAGGTTCTGCGCCATCGAGGCCTGGTCCGTCGACGAGCCGGCCGAAGTCAGGTCGATGCGAACCAGATCCAGATCGGAGCGGATCGGAGCGACGAGCAGCGCAATCGTCGCGGCGATGAGGCCGGCGCCCACGATCAGGTGCCGGGTCCAGGCCCGAGCCGGAGGCGGTGCCGCGATGCTCGCGACCGAAGCGTCGAGAGGGTGCGGGCGAACCGGATCGACGGTGGCGGGTACCGCCGAGGCGAGTGAAGCGGCTTCGAGCCGAATCTCATTGGCCAGGCGGCCCACCGCCGGATCCGGTTCGACCTCGAGATCGGACCGGACCAGTTGGGAGTGAACGGCGGCTTGCCGGATGGCGGCGGTTCGGTCGCCTGAGCGAACCAGGGCTCGCATCAAATTGCCGGTGACCGGTGCGCTCAAGGGGTCGGCGGCCGCAAGGGTTCGCCACCAGTCGAGGGCCTTGGCGAAATCGCCGGCCGCGTCCGCGTCCTTCGCCAGCCGCTCGAGCGCCCGCCGGTACCGGAGGGCCAGTCGATGCTCTTCCAGATCGCGCCAGCGGGTGAACTCGCCGTTGCCGAGATGGATCCCGGGGAGGAAGGGGCCCTGATAGCTGGCCACGGCCCGGCTCCAGTCGCCCTCCTGGAACGCCGCGTCGAACTCAGCAATATCACTGGTGATTCGGGCCGGATTGAGGCGGAGGTCGCCGGTGGCGGCGAACACGTCCTCGCCGAGATCCCGGCGGAGCACGTAGATGGCCTGCTTGAGGGAGCCTCGGGCTCGGTCGGTGTCGGAGTCGGGCCAGAACAGGGCCAGGAGCGACTCCCGGCCGATGCCCTTGTCGCCGGCCGCGGCAATCGCGGCCAGCAGCGCCAGCCGGGATTGCTGAAGGCCGGCCCCGTGGGGCGGAATGCCATCGCCTTCGAGGTCAAGGCTGCCGAACGTGCGGAGCCTGAGCACGGGGACGTCGTCCTGGCTGAACCGTACCAACATATACCTCGCCTGGATCGGCTTAGCTAGTCAGGGCACCTCGGTCACGGTCATCGCCCACGGCATGTAGTAGGTAATCCCGCTCGGGATCACCCCACCCTTCCGGCTATTGGGGTCCTTGATCGCCCCCATGGCGCGATGGGAACCCCGGGTTTCGATCCGCCATTGCCGCACCGACCGGCCCAACTCGTCGGTCACGTTCGCCAATCGAATCAACCGGAGACTCGCGGCCGGCGGATAGGCGTCGTCGAACCAACGTCCCTGGCCCAGTTCAGCAAGGGTGCCGTTGTTCCAGGCCTGGATGATGGAGTCGCCGACGGCGATCGATCCCAGATTGGGGAAGTACATATGTTGGCGGGTGACGCCGGGCGCCCCTGCGGTTCCGTTGATATAGGCCACGACGAAACGCGCCGGTTGGCAGGACGCCGGAAGTGAGGAGGTCCACGCCCCGTCCGGATCGAAGGCGAACTGGGTGCTCTGGCCTCCGGTGCCGGTGCCGATGTTCGCGGTCGTCCCGCAGAAGCTTCCCTGGTACTCGTTGCTGAGGGCGCCGCTGCCCGCGGTCCCGCCCCGGAGGCGGCCGTCGCCCCGGTACGCGCTCGGGACCCACTGCGGCAGGCTCGGGGTCCCGACGTTGACCGAGTCGGCGAAGCTCAGGCGAGCCTGCGGGGTTTGGTCGACCTTCGGTGGGGCGAGGGACGGTTGGGTGGTAGCCGGAGCTACCAGATCAGCCGCCGGCCCGCAGCCGAGGCAGAGAGCGGCGACGGCGAGAGCAAGGGAGACAGGACGCATGACGAGACTCCGGATCCGGGTGGATAGCCGGGAGCGGCGGTTTCGTCGCCCCTCCGTGGATGGCGGGTATTGTAGGAAGAGGGGGTCATCGCCGGGTGACCTGGAGTCACCTGCGGTCAACCAACGGCTACGAGTCGCCCGGCCCACCCCGGGGAATCAACGAGGGTCGACATCGAACACCGGGAGCCCTGCGGCCACCGTGGGCCGAGTCCGTCTGACGATCGACTCGGCAACGATCAGATTCGGCACCCAGCAAAGCCACGCCACGATCCGATATGTGACATCGAAGTTTCCCTGCGTGGCCATCATCAGCAGGGGAATCTCAATCCGGAGCATCACGGCGGCAAAGATCAGCGCGTAGCTCCGGATCATCCACTCGCGGTGGGTGGCCACGTCGCGGCCCTTGATGACGCGAAAGGCGAGGCCCGTCGTGGTGAGGAGCGCCACCGCCAGAGCGCCGAAGCCTAAGGAGCCGTTGGTCGCGGCCCTCCGCGGCGCGAAGCGCAACGTGACCTACCACCGGAGTCCCGACGCCAACCACGTGCTCAAGCACGAGCCGCTCTCGCCGGCCGAACTCCGCGCCAATCCGGCGGGTGTCCAAGCCGGCTACAGCGCCGAGGGTCGGGCGCTGGACCCGGACGTCGTCACCGCACTCCTGGCCTGGATTGCGGCCCGGTGAGGAAGGACCGCTTGATCGGCTGAGAGCCAGCGGGCCCGTCGTTCGGCTCGGATCGCTTGGGCCTGGAACCGGATCCGCCGGCGCACCTCCGCATCGAGGTCGCCGATCGTGATGCTGGCGAGCGTTTGGATCCGCAGGTCATCGGCACGCGCCAAGGTCTCGAGCACGACCGGCCCAACGGCTCCGTGCCGGCCGGCTACGTCGATGGATCGAGCGTGTCGCGCCTCGGTGACCAGTGGCGTCAAGGCCGCGACAACCTCTGCCAGCGGGATGGACCCCGGAGCTTTGGCCAGGCGCACGCCGCCCCGAGAACCGAGCACGATGTCTACCAATCCCGCGGCGCGAAGCCGTTTAATCAGGAGACGCGTCTTCCGAAGATCGCCGCGACGACGATCGGCCAACACCCGGGTCGCAATGGTGGCGCCCTCAGCTCCGGCGAGCTCGACCAACATGGCCACGGCGGCCACGAGCACCAGCGGAGGTTCGTTAGTCATCGTCCTATTCTAGCGAGCGGCGAGCCAATCCAATAACCGAAGAAACGCGTTTCGCCATTGGGGCAGGTGGGCGGGATTGGGCGGCAACCCCGAAAGGGGACCTCGAGGTCCCCCTTCGGGTGGGCGCGGGAGATAACCCTGCCCCGCCGCCCCCGCGGTGTCGTCCATGCGACAACCGATTGAATGCCCGCAAAGGTTCACCCGGCGGCGCTGACCGGTCGGTCCGCCGAGGCCGTGGCGGCGAATAGGTTGAGCGGCTCGAAGCTGGTCGCGGATTCCGGCTCCCAGCTGGACCACGATCCGAGACCGTCAGGTGGCTCGGGCACCCAGGATGGCGGTCTCGCCGGATGGGAACCAGACCGAACCCCGGGGCGGCCCAGCCCTCTTAGATGGGAGTGCGGAGCGTGTCCTGGCAGCTGGTCGGGGCCGAGATCAGCAGAATTGACTCTGGCGGAGACTAGCGGCCCAGCCCAACCAGAAACCACCGAAGCAACCCAACCCCCGCCGCCCCGGCGAGCACCGTCACCATCCCAACCCGGAACCGAAGCGTCGCCACCATCGCCACCACCGCCAGGGCCAACCCGAAC